>CAWVKQ010000103.1:0-10017 GCA_963929955.1 Bacillota bacterium | reverse complement strand
GCCTCCGCCATATACGGCAGAGCGCCTTTTTTCGATGCCACCATATCCGCGAACCTGCCATTCACAAGATCGCCCGCAACCGCGCTTTCGGGCTTTCTCTCCATGAGCCATCTGAATACAGCGGACGGCCTTATTTCCTCGCCCTTTTCGTTCATCGCGCCGCAGCTTACGTAAAGTGCTTCTTCAGGAAGGGAAAACGTCCTGTATACAGCCAGCCGCTCCTCCTGGCGCAGTACGTTATCGCGCTTGGATATCTCGATATCCATATCCTTAAGAAGCTCCTTCTCTCTTTCGCTGAGTATACCCTCTTCCCCTGTCTCAAGGGGGAGTATGCCTTCATTGGCTCCTGTCACGAGAAGAGCTTTTATGCGGCTCAGCCTGGTCCTCTGCATGGTACCTATGACGACGCTGTCGCTGTCTACAGGCACCAGACCTATCTCCATTTCCTCAAAGCCCGCCTCAAGGAGTCCCAGAAGATCCTCTCCGGATATCTTTTCATCTCCCATGGTCTCAACGATCTGATCAAGTATGGCACATATCATGTTCCAGCTCTGGGCAGTCTCGGCAGCGCCTTCTGCAAGACCTGCCTCCTCCTGATCCTCTGTTATGCTTTTGAGCCTTTCCTCCATAAGGAAGCTGTCATGCAGGAAATCATAAAGCCCTGTTACCTTTTCTCCTGCCGTATTCTTCCGCCCCATCTCTTCCCGGAGCTCTTCTATAAGCCCGCGCACGCGATCCCTGGCGCGGTTAAGATCGGCAAGCCCGTCCTCTCCGTACCTGTCGGATCCTCTCGTGAATTCTTTTTTCCACGCGCCGCCTCTTATTCGATACTCCCTTACATAGTTTTCAAGTATCTGAGCCAGCTCTTCATCTATATCCAGAAATCCGGATTTCACCATTTCCATCACAGCTTCATCCCTGTATCCTCTGACAACCGCCTCTACCAGAGAAAGGATGAATCTTACAGCCGGATGGTGCAGCACCTGACGCTTAGTATCCATAAAAGCAGGTATTCCCCACCTTGCAAATGTACGTTTGAGGATCCGTCCGCGGAGCTCCATATCATTACATACCGCGACGATCTCTCCGAACCTGTACCCCCTGTCGCGTACAAGCTCCAGTATGAAAGCAGCGGCCCTGTCCGCCTCGCTGTATATATCGGGAGATTCCGCCAGTGTAAGCGAGATCGCTCTCTCCTCTCCGGCAGCGGTCCATATATTCTTCCTGACCTCCCCGTTTATGGGTATGCGGCGCACCTCTGCGCCTGCTTTTTCTCCCAGCTCCTCCAGGATTCTTATTACATGCCCGGTTATAGAAAAAAGCTGCTCGCTGTCCTCTGCAGCAAGCCTTCCGGCATCCCATGCATCAAATGGCTCATCATCCCAGTTCATCACTACATTCACTGACTGCGCTGTCCTTATGAGGCTTTCTATGACGTCCATGTTCCTGGGCGTGAATGTATCGAAACCGTATATCCATATATGCGATCCGCGTATCATCGGTGAAGCCAGTATTTTTTCTCCGTAAAAGCTTATATAATCCTCAGAATCAAGATATTTGCCCTCTATTTTCTCTTCATATATCCTGTAGAGCTTCTCTATGTCGGAAAGCTTGTATTTCAGGAACGAATCGCCGCCAAGCCTCTCTCCAGCCTCCGCGAGCTCATCGGGGCTCACCCGGAACCGCTTCATCTCCGATATGAGATCATTGAGCATTTCAGTAAACGACGTCCTTCCTCTCATGGATCCGAATATTTTCAGGCTGTCGCTTTCCTCGTCTATTATCCTTGTCAGCAGCATATGCCTTCCGTATTTGTCTATGAGATGCGGTTCAGGCGTACCTGCCTCGTTTATGACCTTGTGCCCAAGAGAGGAAAAATCCACTATGGCAAGATCCATTACAGCCTTTTTCCCCAGATAAAAAAAGGCATCTCTTTCTGCCTGCAGGGAAAACTGATCCGGTACAAGCAACAGAGTTCTGCCTTTTATATTCTCAAATATGAACTTTTCCTTATCTTTCTTTTCGCTGCCGTAGTAGATGTTGAGCATCAGACTTCCCCTTTAAACGGTAAATTCTCTGAAAATATCTTCTACATTGCATATACTGCTGATCCTTCCCACGCTCTCGCTCAGGAACACCAGTCCGTCTTCGAAATCCCCGTTCATCGCGCGCCTTACGGCTTCAATGAGATCATAGCTGAGCCGGGGCTCGCAAGACAGCCTTTCCGTAAAAGAATTTTTCATGGCCCTCACGGATTTGTTTCCGGGGCTTCTGATTATTGTAACATCTTTTTCACTGCAGTTCAAATACAGGCGTTTAAACTCCTCCGGAGCATCGCACTCCCTTGTGGCCACGAAACGCGTACCCATGAGGAATCCGTCCGCGCCGTATTTATATGCCTTTTCCGCATCCCTTCTGTCAAAGATGCCGCCTCCCACTATGAGGGGGCAGTCCTCTGTTTTTGTCAGCTCCGCCTTCACAGAGGCTATAGTCATATAAAATTCCTCTTCTGCTCTGTATATCTGATCCTTCCTGAATCCAAGCAGCCCGGCCGCATGCGGCCCCTGGAATATAAAGCCGTCCGGCTTTCTGTTATATTTCTGCGCCCACGTCTTTATTATGGCGGATGCAGCCCTTACGGAAGATATGGTCGGTACAAGAGCTGTTTTTTTATCAGTGCAGTACCTTGGAAGATCCTTTGGTATTCCTCCGCTTGTTACTATGACCTGAGCTCCGCCCTTTAACGCCGCCGCCACGTATTCCGCTGATTCGACGCCGCCCCATACGATACTGGCTCCTATGAGGCCTCCTCCTTTGGCTTCCTCCGTCCTGCGTCTTGCCAGTGACACTTCTCTTTCCACAGCCTCCGCATTGGCAGCCATCCTGTCCGTATCATACTTCTTCGATCTGTATCCCAGCTCCGACGTTCCTATGAGTCCGAGTCCTCCCTGTTTTGCCACAGATGAGGCGAGCTCGCTTCCCGCAACGCCTATACTCATGCCTGCCTGCACGAGAGGGACGGGAAGAAGGTGCTGCCCAAGTTTTATGGGTTCACATCTGAAGGATTCCTTTCTCACACATGGAAGTACGGTTCTTTCAGTCAGAAACTGAGTTATATTGTCTATCGACGATATGAATTGCCGAAGCTGACTGTCGGAAAACCGTGAAATAGCTTCCCGTATAAGATCCTCATGAAACTTCTCATTTTCTTCCACCGCAAAGGAGCCCTTTTCAGTCAGTCTCAGCTTCACTATCCTTCTGTCTGTATCGTCTCTCAGCCTCTCTACATATCCTTTTTTCACCAACCTGTTCACTGCAGTGGTGAGAGTGCTGACATTTACTCCCAGTATGTTCGCAACATGGGTCATTGTCTTCGGCCTTCCGTTCCCCACTGCCGAGAGCGTATGTATCTCAGCAGTGGAAATATCGTCAAAAGACGCGTTTTTTACGGCCTCTTCTTCCATTTTTACAGCTGCGTTCGACAAGTCGGTCAGTATGGTATTTATCTTCTTGATCTCCCTGTCCACAGAATTCTCCTAACTGAATGCGAACATTATCTCGCACTTACATGCCAGCTCATCCCCCACATAGGCCTCAGCCATGCCTGTTCCCGTAGTCTTTCTCAGTCTGTCAAGGGTCACCTTCAGTGTCAGCACGTCTCCCGGCACCACCTGCTTCTTAAACCTGGCGTTCTTTATGGCTCCGAATACCGCCAGCTTCCCCTTGTTCTCAGGCATTGAAAGAAGGGCGATGGCTCCTGCCTGGGCCAGCGATTCTACCTGCAGGACTCCCGGCATTATGGGCTGTCCCGGAAAATGGCCTTTGAAATAGTACTCATCCTCTCTCACGAATTTAGTGGCAACTATGGATTTGCCGACTTCCATCTCCTCCACCTGATCTACAAGTATGAAGGGTTCTCTGTGAGGTATTATCTCCTTTATCTGTTCCTGATTCATCAACATCTGCACTTCCGCCTTTCATTATTCCTCGTACTTTTTCATTATTATCGTTCCGTTGTGTCCTCCGAATCCCAGGGAATTGGAAAGCACGTAGTTCAGCTCAGCTTCTCTTCCCACATTCGGGACATAATCGAGATCCAGCTCAGGATCCGGATTTTTGAGACCTATGGTCGGAGGGATAAAGTTCTCGTTCATGGCCTTGATGCATATAACAGCTTCAAGCCCGCCGGCTCCTCCGAGAAGATGGCCTGTCATGCTCTTTGTGGAGCTCATAGGCACCTTTGTGTCATCTCCGAACACCTTCTTTACAGCTATCGTCTCAAAGGCATCGTTATAAGGAGTGCCTGTGCCGTGAGCATTTATATAATCTATACTGTCAGGCGTTATGCCCGCATCCTCCAGAGCCAGTCTCATGCAGCAGGCCGCGCCTTCGCCCTCAGGATCAGGTGAGGTTATGTGATAGGCATCAGATGTGGCTCCGTATCCGACTACTTCTCCGTATATCTTCGCTCCCCTGGCTTTTGCGTGTTCCAGTTCTTCCATTATGAAGAATCCTGCTCCCTCTCCGAGGACGAATCCATCTCTTTCAGCGTCAAAAGGTATGGAGCTTCTGTCAGGATCCGTGCTTGTTGACATTGCTGTCATGTTGGCGAATCCCGAAAAGCATACAGGCGCCAGCACCGATTCCGATGATCCTGCTATGAGAGCGTCATTATATCCGTGCTTTATGTTCCTGTAGGCTTCGCCTATGCTGTGCGTACCTGTCGCGCAGGCCGAAGCTATGCAGAAGCTGCTTCCCTTGGCATTGAATTCCATGGAAATATTTCCCGCTACAGCGTTAGGCATTACCATAGGTATGAGAAGAGCGGAAGCTCTTGTCATGTTATCTCTTTTAACGCACTTTGTTATCTCGCTCTCATATGTTGCTATTCCTCCTATCCCGGTTCCGCCGTAAACGCCGAACCTGAAAGGATCGATATTCTCTCCGCTCACTATGCCGCTGTCGGTAACCGCTTCTCTCGCAGCCACCAGCGCGTACTGATCTGCAAGATCCAGCCTCTTTGCAGCTCTTTTGTCGCCAAAGTCAAAATCCTTTACCTCAGCTCCCATCGTCACCTTAAACTGCGAGACATCGAATCTCGTTATCTCTCCGATGCCGTGTCTTCCGTTTTTTATGGAATCCCACATGTCCTCCACGTTGTTTCCCACAGGGGACACTACTCCCAGACCTGTTATCACTACTCTTTTTTCCATACCGCTTCCTCCTGTCTTACCTGCTGTCCTACATAGTTATGCCGCCGTCGACGCCGATGACCTGACCTGTCACGTACGAGCTCATATCCGATGCGAGGAACAGAGCCGTATTGGCTATATCCTCAGGCTTTCCCGTCCTGCCGAGAGCTATGTTCTCGGCAGCGGCCGCTTTCTGCTCATCAGTAAGCACAGCAGTCATGCCTGTCTCCACGAATCCCGGAGCTATGGCGTTTACTCTTATGCCTCTTCTTCCAAGCTCCTTTGCCGCTGAAAGTGTCATTCCAACCACTCCTGCCTTTGAAGCGCTGTAATTCACCTGAGCAGGATTTCCTCTGAGTCCTGATACGGAAGCCATGTTTATTATTGCTCCGCTTCTCTGTTTAACCATGAGAGCTGACATTTCCTTCATGAAGTAAAATGATCCGTTGAGATTTACGTCTATCACCTTTGTAAAATCCTCCGGCTTCATTCTCATCATAAGCTTGTCATTGGTTATGCCCGCGTTGTTCACCAGGATATCCACGCCGCCGAATTCCTTCTTTGCTTTATCGGCCACTGCCTTTGCCGTCTCAGGATCGGTCACGTCTCCTCTCACTGTAACAACTTCGGTTCCCAGAGCTTTAAGCTCCTTTTCCGTTTCGGCCGCAGCCTCTTCGCTGCATCTGTCGCATATTATCACATTTGCCCCGTTTTCACAGAACTTTCTTGCGATGGCCTTCCCTATTCCCTGAACTCCGCCTGTTATAACTGCTGTTTTTCCCTTTAACATATTTCTTTCTCCTTATTTCATCCACACGCCGTCAAACCGATATCAGACCAGCTTTTTAAGCTCTTCTACGGTGTTTTCCAGCGTTTCCACATTTTCCACATTGAACGCCTCTATATCAGGACACGTTTTCTTTGTAAGGCCTGTCAGCGTCTTGCCCGGGCCCACCTCCACTATTGCCTTCACTCCGTCGCTGTGGAATCTCATTATTATATCGTCCCAGTGGACCGGGCTCATAGCCTGCTTTGCCAGCATATCCGTAAGATACTCTCCCGGATCTCCACCGTTGAGATCCTTCATCATATCGTCTGCTGTAACATTGGCGTACACGGTCTTTTCCGGAGCCCTGAGCCCTGCCGCAGAAAGAACCTCCTTCAGTTTTTCGGCTGCGGGAACCATCATGGGGCTGTGAAACGCGGTGCTGACGCCCAGAGGTATGGCCTTTATCTTTCTCTCCTTTGCCGCTCTCCTGAATCTCTTTATGGCAGCCTTATCTCCAGCCACTACTGTCTGAGATGGCGAATTGAAGTTGACGGCTTCAAGTATGCCGTCCTCTCTGGCTTCCTCAACAGCTTCCAAAACAGCCTGACGATCTCCCAGACCGGCAGCCATGCCTCCTCTGTTGTTTCCTTCTTCATCCAGGCCGGCTTCCTGCATGAGCGTGCCCCTCTTTGTGACGATATCTATTCCCTTGGCTATATCGTCTATGGCGCCGGCTGCTGTAAGGGCTGAGTATTCTCCCAGGCTGAATCCTGCCAGTGCAGTCACCTCGAGCTTATCCTCAAGTCCCTCTTCCTTTATTTTAGCCATAAGAGCCTCGTAGGCCGCCATGGTGGTAGTGTATATGGTCGGCTGGGTCACATGGGTCTGCTTTAATGTTTCTTCATCTCCTTCAAAGCACCATTCCTTTACCTGATCCCCGGCCATATCGAATATTTTCTTCGCTTCCGGAAAGGTCTCGTAAAGATCCTTTCCCATTCCGCTATACTGAGCGCCCTGCCCCGCAAATACTATTCCTATCTTTGTAGACATCTTCTACCTCCTTAAACATCTCTTCTATGATCTCAGCCGCAGGCTGTTCTTTTTTAACAAGTCCGGCTATCTGTCCTGACATTATGTTGCCGTGATCCGCGTCTCCGTCTCTTACGGCAGCGGCCAGTGTTCCTGTGCACAGCCTGTTTATCTCTTCCATGTCCGCGTTTTTCTTTTCAAGGCTGAGTATCTCCTTTGCCAGTTTGTTTTTTATTATCCTGACAGGATGGCCCGTGCTTCTTCCCGTAGCCACTGTGGAGGAATCCTTTGCCTTTAATATGGCATCCTTATAGCCCTTTGCCACTATACATTCATCGGCGACGAGAAACCTTGTAGCCACCTGCACTCCCTTGGCTCCCAGCATGTAGGCTGCCGCTATGCCCCTTCCGTCAGCTATGCCTCCCGCCGCGATTACCGGAATGTCCAGCGCATCCACCATCTGAGGCACGAGAGCCATTGTCGTAGTCTCTCCTATATGGCCTCCGGCTTCCGTTCCTTCCGCTACCACCGCGTCAGCGCCTGCTCTCGCAACCCTGGTTGCAAGCGCCACATTGGCGACTACAGGTATCACTTTTATTCCGGCTTCCTTAAGAGAGGCTATATATTTTCCGGGGTTTCCCGCTCCTGTGGTAACTACCGGAACCTTCTCCTCCTTTACGACCTCCATAAGCTCGTCGACGTTATCCGCCAGCAGCATTATATTGACTCCGAAAGGCTTATCCGTCATCTCGCGCGTCTTCTTTATCTGATCTCTCAGCCAGTCGGCAGTCTCGCCGCCGGAAGCTATTATGCCAAGGCCTCCTCCGTTGCTCACTGCCGAAGCCAGGCTGCATTCGGCTATCCTGGCCATGGCTCCCTGTATTATCGGATATCTGGTACCAAGTATTTCACAAACATCGATCATTCTCATTACCTCCCGTAATTTCTCGATTTTTTGTTTTGCTTTCAAATATTTTGATTATCAAACTATTTATATGATACTACCTGCCGAAAAAAAAGTCAATAGAGCTGCTAGATTATCTCCAGCAGCTCCTCAGGTCTGTGTATTATGTAATCAGGCGCCTTATCTCCCAGGTCATCATCAGCATTCACCGCTATCGACCATGCCACAAGCACGGATCTGACGCCGGCGTTCCTGGCGCACATTATATCGAACATGGTATCTCCCAGCATTATGGAGTTCTCCGGCTTTGACCCCAGCTTTTCAAGGGCTCTGTTCACCGGATCGGGATCAGGCTTATGTTTTTTCGTGTCCTCGGCAGTCACCACCGCATCAAAGCAGCTCTCAAGCCCATACTTATTCATGCCCTGATTCGTTGTCTGCCTCAGTCTTGACGTTACGAGCCCTGTTTTGCAGCCTCGTCTTCTCACTTCCTCCACAAGCTCCTTCATACCGGGAAAAAGACTTATTAACTCTCCGAAATTGTCCCTGTGAAAACTCCTGTATATATCTATTGCCTCGTCCGTTGGCACATCGGGGAAAAACCTCTTCATAGTCTCCTCAAGAGGCTCTCCGAATGTCTGTATGAGCTTCTCCCTGTCCTCCTGGCGGTTTTCCAGCGTCTTGAATGTATGCTGCCATGACATGAGTATTACATTATTTGTGTTCATCACAGTGCCGTCAAAATCAAACAGCACCGTATCTATCGTGTTTTTTTTCATCATCGCAGACTCTCCTTTCCCGAAAGCCTTCTGGATACGGCCCATATATCTTTGTTATATCTGTATTCCTTCTCTTCCGCCTCCGGGTTTATGGCTATGAGAGGTATACGCCTTTCATGAAGGGAACCGTGCGTCCTCACCGAAGTCTCGAGGCGCTCTCCGTCCACCTCGCCGAAGGCCGCGTCCTTTTTGGCAAACAGCACATAATCTCCTATGGCTTCCTCAGGAAGACTGTACTCAGCTGCAGCCTGAGCGGCAGTCATTATCTTCTCCACCTCCGGCGCTTCCTCAGCAAGCCTCAGAAAATCCTTTTCCTTTGCCTTGTCCTTAAGGAACACATACAGTATCCCGCCCTCCTGGTATATATGGTTTTCTATATACCTGTCCTTAAGAGGCGGCAGGCAGAAAAGGTCTATCCCGGCATTTTCCGCCGCCTTCGGGAAGTTCAGCAGATGATTCTTTTCGTTCATACCGTGATCGGCGGTTATGTATATCCTTCTGTCCGGTTCAAGCTCGTGTATCTTCCTGACGTATTCGTTCACAAACCCTATCTGTCTTTCAGCTTCAGGCGTTCCGGGTCCGTAATGATGAAATACGAAATCATTGTTTGTACAGTACATAAGGTCAGGCGAATATTTTTTGATGCAATTATACGCTGCTCGCAGTATCCATCCAGTGCTCTCATGAGAATTTATGGCCGGCGGCGCTTCAAGTCCCAGATCCTCCACTATGGCAGCATCGGGTTCCTGGACGCTAAGCCCCATATCCGCGCCCTCTCCGTAAACGCCCAGCACCTTTCCCTTTACAGTGAAAAGAGCAGTAGTCCTTCCCTCTTTTTTATATGCCTGAAGTATGGTCTCAGCCTTCATGAATCCCCGTTCCTCTATGAACCCCTCTTCACCTGTTTCAGGTATGTAGTAGTAGTTTCCAACCACCTTTGTATCCTCAGGAAAAAGCCCTGAAAGTATGCAGGCGTGATTGACATTCGTAACGGAAGGCATCTCGCTCTCCACTGTCTTCGCAAAGCCTATCTCGCCCGCTATCCTGAAAATGTCAGGCGCTGTCTTCTCTGTAAGATATTCAGGCGCGCAGCCATCTATTACCAGTATCATGGTTTTTTCCATTTTCAAACATCTCCTTTTGCCTTTGATCTCTTATCTGCTCCGCATTTTTCTATGTTACCACAAATGCCGGCTGTTTTTCAAATCCTGTATCAACTTTTTAAGCCTGCAAATAAAAAGTCAATAGTAAATTGATTATTTCAGGCAAAAAGTTTTATGTAGGATTTTGAACATTGAAATAAGACCACCGATATTCGCTGGTCTAAAATAAAGGTAAGTATGA
>CAWVKQ010000102.1:0-10270 GCA_963929955.1 Bacillota bacterium | reverse complement strand
ATTTGAGATGAATGACTCTACGCTGCAGGAGATAAAGGTCATAGGTGTCGGCGGCGGCGGATGTAACGCAGTTAATAGAATGATAGAAGGGGGCATGAAGGGGGTAGCCTTCATAGCGGTAAATACGGACAAGCAGGCCCTTGCGAGAAGCAAGGCAGAAACAAAGATCCAGATAGGAGAAAAGCTCACGAAAGGACTGGGCGCCGGCGGCAATCCGGAGATCGGTCAGAAGTCAGCCGAGGAAAGCCTTGAGGACCTTGAAAAATTCATCGCAGGCTCCGATATGATCTTCGTAACATGCGGAATGGGCGGAGGAACAGGTACAGGAGCGGCTCCCATAATTGCCAAGATAGCCAAGGACATGGGCATACTCACGGTAGGCGTGGTAACAAAGCCTTTCAGATTCGAAGGAAAGAAGAGGGGCGAACACGCTGAGCTGGGAATAAAATTCCTGAAAAAGTACGTGGATTCCCTGGTGGTCGTACCTAACGACAAGCTTCTTGAGACGGTAGAAGAGCAGACGTCTCTTCTCGAGGCCTTCGAACTGGCTGACGAAGTGCTCAAGCAGGGAGTTCAGGGAATATCCGACATAATAGTAGACGACGCTCTCATAAATCTGGACTTTGCCGATGTGACGACCATAATGAAGGACAGAGGAATCGTCCACATGGGAGTCGGCAGGGGCAGAGGCGAGAACAAGCTCTCGGATGCAGTGAAGGGAGCCATAGACAGTCCTCTGCTGGAGACAAAGATATCCGGAGCAAGAGCTGTGCTTATCAATATCACGGGTGGAAGAGATCTCACCATGTTCGATGTGGACAAGGTGGCTACTCAGATAGACGAAGAGGCCGACAGCAACGCTATAATAATACTGGGAGCTTCCATCAAGGAAGATATGCAGGATGAGATAGTGGTAACTGTTATAGCTGCCGGATTCGAAAAGCCGCAGGGCGTGGACATGCTCAACAGCTCCGTGATACCAAACAGCGCTCAGGGAGATGAAGACAGCCAGCAGGATAATTCCAGAGAGGAAGCTACGGCGGATGATGATTACATAGGAAGGTCTCGCATAGACATTCCGACTTTCCTGCAGAGATAGCAGAAAGGAATATTTCAAATAGCCGGTTACAGACCGGCTATTGTTCTGTAGGCCAGATGAAGACTATAAGATCAGGTGAAAACAGGATATATAAAGATGCGCTCAAGCTCCTTCAGAGAAAGTACAGAGACAGGAGCGCGAGATACATAATAGAAGGAGTCAAGCCTGTAGAGGACGCGCTGGATGCGGGGCAGTCCATAGAGCATATATTCATACTGGAAGGCTCCGGCTACGAAAACCGCGGATATCCGGTTCCCACGGCAGTCCTTGACAGAAAGCTTTTCAGGAACATTTCCGATACGGAGAACACTCAGGGAATAGTAGCTGTGGCAAAAAAAGGATGCCTTGATATGAAAGGCTTTTCTGAAAGGGTCCTCGATAAAAAAGGCAATGTGGTGATACTCGACAGACTTCAGGATCCCGGGAACGTGGGTACGATAATAAGGACAGCTGAAGCGGCCGGATACAGCGGCGTCATGCTGGTACGCGGAACGGCTGACGTGTATTCCCAGAAAGCGGCTCGTGCCGCGGCGGGATCTCTTTTCAGGGTGCCTGTGCTTCAGGGGGCAGAGGAGGAAGAGATCATCGAAACGGTGAGGGCTTCAGGCAGAAGACTTACGGTAACATGTATCGATGCCGAGCTGTGCTGCTGGGATGCGGATATGAGAGAGAATATCGCTCTTGTCATAGGAAACGAGGGCAGAGGGGTGAGCAGGGGCTTTATTGAGAAATCTGACATAAAGATAAAGATCCCCATGGCGGGAAGAATAGAATCTTTGAACGCGGCGGTGGCGGCCGGCATACTTATGTATCAGTCACAGAAGACAAACGATATGAGAGGTAAAAGTTATGCAAGCTCAACTGAATAAGATCTTGGAAGAAGCCAAAGCCCAACTGGAGAAGGCGGTGAATATCGAAGAGACGGAGAACATACGGGTAAAGCTGCTGGGCAAAAAAGGAAAACTCACTGAGATACTGAGGGGAATGGGAAGCCTGTCTCCTGAGGAGAGAAAAGCCACCGGACAGATGGCAAATAAAGTGAGAGGCGAGATAGAAAAGCTGCTTGAGGACAAGTTTGAGGAGGTGAAGGCTGCTGCCAGAGAAGCCAAATTCAGACTTGAAAAAATAGATGTAACGGAGCCGGGCAAAGAGACAAGGCTCGGCGTTAAGCATCCCATAACCATAACGATAGAGGAAATATCGAAGATATTTATGAACATGGGATTTTCCATTGCCGAGGGTCCGGAGGTGGAGACGGTGTTTTATAATTTTGACGCGCTCAACGCAGGACCCAATCATCCTTCAAGGGACATGACGGATACATTCTACATAACGGAGTCCACCTTGCTCAGGAGCCAGACTTCTCCCGTACAGGTAAGGACGCTGAGGAAGCAGGATCCGCCTATAAAGGTAATATCGCCGGGAAGGTGCTTCAGATGCGATACGCCTGACGCAACGCATTCCCCAATGTTCCATCAGATAGAAGGACTCCTGGTCGATGAAGGAATAACGATGGCTGATCTCAAAGGCACCCTTGACAGGTTCGCCAAGCTTCTCTTCGGAACAAAGACAAAGACGAAGTTCAGGCCGCACCACTTCCCTTTCACGGAGCCGAGCGCGGAGATGGACGTATCATGCTTCAAATGCGGAGGAAAGGGTTGCCGTGTCTGCAAAGGGAGCGGCTGGATAGAGATACTGGGATGCGGCATGGTGCATCCGAATGTTCTTAAGGTAGGCGGACTGGATACGGAGAAGTATACGGGGTTCGCTTTCGGCATGGGCGTTGAGAGGGCTGCCATGCTCAAATACGGAGTGGATGATATCAGGTTGTTTTACGAAAACGACATGCGGTTCATAGATCAGTTCAAATAGGAGGATAGCAGATGTTAGTTCCGATAGAATGGTTAAAAGACTATATAGATCTGGATGTGGATACTGACGAGTTCTGTGACAGGATGATAATGTCAGGCTCCAATCTGGAAACATGCCAGCACTTCTGCAGCGAGATGGAAAACGTGGTAGTGGGCAGGATAGAAAAAATAGAAAAGCATCCGGATGCGGACAAGCTGGTTGTATGCATGGTGGATACGGGACAGAGCGAGCCTGTACAGATCGTAACGGGAGCTCCCAATGTGTTCGAAGGCGCTGTGGTTCCCGTGGCTCTCCATAACAGCAGGATACCGGGGCCTCTTCACGGACAGCCGAAGCAGGAGGGCGGAGTGAAGATAACAAAGGGAAAGCTGAGAGGCGTAGAGTCCTTTGGAATGCTGTGCTCGGCAGGAGAACTGGGCTTTGAGGACAAGGTGGTGCCTGTTGCCCATAAGGACGGCATATGGATACTCGAAGGCGAATACGAGCCCGGACAGGATCTTGCAGAAGCGCTCGGGCTGAGACAGGATGTGGTTGACTTTGAGATCACCCCGAACAGGCCTGACTGCCTGTCAATGGTCGGGATGGCAAGAGAGGCTTCCGCCACATTTGACAGGCCGTTTACATACCCTGATACGGACATAAGGGAAGAAAACGGGAACGGAGCCAGCAGCGACTTCGTGTCAGTGGATATAAAGAACCCTGAAAGCTGCAAGAGATACGTAGCCAGGATAGTGACCGACGTAAAGGTGGAACAGTCGCCCTGGTGGCTGCAGAAGCGTCTCATGTACGCCGGTATGAGACCTATAAACAACATCGTAGACATAACAAACTTCGTAATGCTGGAATACGGACAGCCTATACACGCTTTTGACATAAATCAGGTCAAGGGCGGCAGGATCATAGTGGAAAACGCCAGAGACGGAGAAAAATTCATAACCCTCGACAATAACGAGAGGACGCTCACAGAGGATATGCTCCTTATAAAAGACGCTGAAAGAGGCATCGCCATAGCGGGAGTGATGGGAGGCCTTAATTCCGAAATAGAGAACGATACAACGACTATAATAGTCGAGTCGGCAAATTTCAACGGAGACAGCGTCAGAGCCACGTCAAAGAAGCTGGGGCTCAGGACAGAAGCTTCTTCGAGGTTCGAAAAGGGCATAGACCCGAATCTCTGCGAGGCGGCTGCGGACAGAGTGTGCAGGCTCATAGAGCTTACAGGAGCGGGAAAGGTATGCAGAGGAAGCGTGGATGCTTATCCGTCGCCTGAAAAGGCAAGGACCATAGACGTGCGCGTCGACAGGATAAATTACGTTCTCGGGACCGACATCGACAGACAGCAGATGGAGAAGATACTGAGAGGTCTTGAGATAAAGGTGGAGGGAAGCGGCAACATCATGACAGTCACTCCGCCTACAGTGAGACAGGATCTGCTTGAGGAAGAAGACTACATAGAAGAGGTTGCCAGGATATACGGATACGATAAGCTGCCTGTGACGCTCCCGAAGGGGAATACCGAAGCGGGAAAGCCTGAGGACAGAGAACTGAGAGATCTTACGAGAGACTCCCTCTGCGCCATGGGGCTCAACGAGATACAGACATATTCCTTCGTAAGTCCGAAGGGCGTGGACAATCTCAGGATACCGGAGGACTCCTGGGAGAGAGCGTTCGTCAGGATAATAAATCCTCTGGGAGAGGAAAACTCCGTCATGAGGACCATACTGACGCCTAACATGATGGAGGTCCTCGGCAGGAACTATTCCAGAAAGATAGAAAATGTGAAGGCCTTTGAGATAGGAAATACATTCATGGAGAGTATGCTGAACGAAGACGGACTGCCGGACGAGCAGTATTCTCTCTGCATCGGGATGTACGGAGGCGATACTGATTTCTATACGCTCAAGGGCGTATGTGAGGAGCTTTTCAGGATACTCGGCATAAAGGATGTAATGTTTACGGCTGAGAGCGATTACGGAGTGTATCATCCGGGAAGATGCGCCAGGATATCCGTAATGAGCGGATATGACGACAGGGAAGACGGCGATCTCAGAGATGAGCTCGGTATAATGGGCGAGATACATCCGGATGTTGCGGAGAAGTACGGTATGAAGGGCGTGAGGATATACTGCTGTGAGATGATGTTCGATGCCATAGCGCGTCATTCGCATACGGAGACTGTATATACGCCGCTGCCTAAATATCCGGCTTCTTCAAGGGATATAGCGCTCATAGTGGATGAAGACACTGAAGTGGGAAGGATAGAAGAGGTAATAAGGAAAAACGGGGGAGCTATTCTGGAAGACGTTAAGCTGTTTGATGTTTACCGGGGCAAGCAGGTAGATGAGGGTAAGAAGAGCGCGGCCTTTACCCTTACCTACAGAGACAGAAGCAAGACACTGACTGACGAAGAAGTCACAGCGGTCCACAGCAAGGTGCTCGATGCTCTGAAAGAGCAGCTAGGAGCGGTTCTCAGAGAAATGTAGGAGAGTTCAAATGGAAAACAACAAGGTGAAAGTAAAGATCTACGGTCAGGAGTACGTTATAGCGGGGGAAAAGCCCAAGGAAGAGATAATACAGGTAGCGGCTCACGTGGATATGAAGATGCAGGAGATAACGGAAGCCGCCAGGGCTGCGGGAGCTGTTCCCGCCAATATAGCGGTGCTTGCGGCTGTCAATATCACCAGCGAGTATTTTCAGATGCTGGAGGAGATGGAAGATCTCAAGCGAATGAACATACAGCTCGAAAAGGACGCGCAGCATTATGTGCAGCTCTGGGATGAGTCAAAGAAGAACTACATGGACTATAAAGAAGAAACACAGGCCATAGTTACCCAGAGAGACGAGCTGATGGAAAAGCTCAGGCAGAAGGATGCGGAGATAAAGCAGATGAGCGAATCCTTCGAAAGCGCCAAGGCACAGACACAGAGCAACATGGAGGCAGCGGTCGGAGAGATAGAAGCAAAATGCCGCGAGCTTGAGAACAGCTTCTTTGACCTTCAGATGGAAAACCTTCAGCTCAAAAAAGAGCTGGAAAAGTACAAGCAGAATAACGGACAGGCTTAAATGAAGGAAAAAACATTAAAAGTTCTCGAATATGACAAAATAATAGAGATGTTACGTGAGCAGGCAGGCTCTGAGATGACTAAGATCGCCGTCTCAGAGATCCGGCCGCTTAATGACGCAGCGGAAATAAGGGACAGACAAGCAGAAACCACAGAAGCGGTAAGGCTCATTGATTTTAAGGGGCCGTTACCTGTCGGTGGTTTTTATGATATTGCGGAAAGCGTATCATTCGCCAGAAAGGGAGGCACCCTTACAATGGCTCAGCTGCTCCGGGTGCTGTACAATATGAGAACAGCGGAAAGAGTCAGGACATTCGTAAAGGGAGACGGGCCGGATATCCCCATAATAAGATCCGTATGCGAGCTTCTGTCAGTGCACAGAGAGCTCTCTGAGGACATAGACAGATGCATAATATCAGAGGACGAGATGGCTGACAATGCCAGCAGCGCCCTCAGGAGCATAAGAAGGGGCATAGTGAGACAGAACGAAGCCCTCAAGGCGAAGATAAACCACATACTCAATTCCTCGGACAACAGGACAGCTCTGCAGGATTCCATAGTCACCATGAGGAACGGAAGATACGTCATACCTGTCAAGCAGGAGCACAGGAACCGCGTACCCGGCATAGTGCATGATCAGAGCGGAACGGGAGCCACACTTTTCATAGAGCCTCAGGCCATAGTGAATATGAACAATGAGCTCAGACAGCTTGAGATGGATGAAAGGGAAGAGATGAACAGGATACTGACCGAGCTGTCGGAGGGAGTTTCCGAGAATTATCATGATCTTATGAACGATCAGAAGCTGCTCATGCAGCTGGATCTTTTCATGGCC
The DNA here is from genome assembly GCA_963929955.1 of Bacillota bacterium. Classification (GTDB taxonomy): domain Bacteria; phylum Bacillota; class Clostridia; order Peptostreptococcales; family Anaerovoracaceae; genus Lentihominibacter. Next base: position 3,402 of record CAWVKQ010000102.1, on the reverse strand, counting down.
AAGGGAAAGCTTTCAATAGCCATGGGAGGAGAAGAGCCGGAAATAAACGACAGAGGAACCATGGATCTTAAAAAGGCGGCTCATCCTCTTATAGACCGTGACAGGGTAGTGCCGGTAGACATATGTATAGGCGGCAGCTATACCAGTCTTGTAATAACAGGACCCAACACAGGCGGCAAGACCGTTACACTGAAGACAGCAGGTCTTCTGCCGCTTATGGCTCAGGCAGGACTCCACATACCGGCGGCGCCGGGGAGCAGCCTGCCTGTATACCGCAGCATATTTGCCGATATAGGAGACGAGCAGAGCATAGAACAGAGTCTTTCCACCTTCTCTTCACACATGACGAATATAGTTGATATAGTAAGAGAGGCGGGAAGCGGAGATCTCGTGCTTCTCGATGAGCTGGGAGCAGGCACTGATCCGACCGAAGGCGCTGCTCTGGCCATAGCCATACTGGAGAGGATAAAGGAAAAGGGCGCTGTCTGCATATCAACGACCCATTACAACGAGCTGAAGAAATATGCCATAACGACAGAGGGAGTGGAAAACGCCTCAATGGAATTCGATGTGGATACATTAAGTCCTACGTACAGGCTTTCCATAGGAGTACCGGGAAGGTCAAACGCCTTTGAAATATCGCGAAAGCTGGGGCTTTCCGAGGATATAACGGACAGGGCCAGGACACTCCTTGAGTCGGGGGACATAGTGTTTGAAGACGTTATATCATCTCTTGAGGAAGACAGAAAAAAGGCAGAGGAAGAGCGCGACGAGGCAATAATGATAAATGCTGAGATGAAGCGTCAGAAGGAGCAGCTTGAGAAAAAGATCGCCAGATTCGAAGAAAGAAAAGAAAAGGAGCTGGAAAGAGCCCGGGAAGAAGCAAGAGAGATAATAAAAGATGCTCAGGAAACGGCAAAAGAGGTCCAGGAGGAGCTGAGAGAGCTTGCGAAGCTTGAAAGCATGGGAGAGAGGATCGCAGGCCTTGACGCCGGGAGAAGGAAGCTCAGGGCAGCGGAAAAGAAAAACCGTTCAATGATAAAGACTGCCGTAAACGAGAATCCGGTATCGGCAGATCAGCTGAAGCAGGGGAGCCGGGTCAAGATCCTTACCATAGGACAGAACGGAGAAGTGATATCTCTGCCGGATGAAAAGGGAGATATGACCGTACAGGTGGGCATCATGAAGGTGAGCGTAAACATAAAAGATATAATGCTCATAGACCAGCCTCCGAAGCCAAAGAAAAGCAGGGCGGGTTCCGGATACGGGAGCATGTACAGGAAAAAGGCGCGGAGCGTATCCGCCTCAGTGGACGTGAGAGGCAGGAATCTCGATGATGCGATTATGGATGTGGAAAAATATATAGACGACGCCTTCATATCAGGACTTGAAGAGGTGACCATAATCCACGGGAGGGGAGAAGGGATCCTGAGAAAGGGGATCCACGATATGCTGAAAAAGCATAAAAACGTCAGGGAATTCAGAAACGGCGGTTACTATGAGGGAGGCGACGGAGCCACCATAGTGAAATTAAGATAAAGACAGTTAGGAGAGAGAAGATGATCGATTACAGAAAAAGCATTGCAGAGCTCATAGCTCCTCATACGGGAGGCATGAGCCGGGAGGAGATAGAGGGAATGCTGGAGACCCCTGCCGACAGCAGCAAGGGGGATTACGCTTTCCCTTGCTTCAAGCTTGCAAAGACAATGAGAAAAGCGCCGCCTCTCATAGCGGCATCCATAGCGGAAGCTGTAAGCGGCGAAAGCCTGTTTGAAAAGGTAGAGAACGTGAACGCCTATGTTAATATGTTCATTTCCAGGCAAAGCCTCGCAGCGGAGGTGGTAGGAGAGGTCATATCAAAGGGCGATGACTACGGGAGAAGCAGCATAGGCAAAGGAAAAAAGGTCATAGTCGAGTATTCATCTCCCAATATAGCAAAGCCTTTTCATATAGGACATATAAGGAGCACGGTCATCGGAAACTCCATATACAAGATATACGACTATCTCGGTTACGATACCATGAGGATAAATCATCTGGGCGATTACGGAACGCAGTTCGGGAAGATGATATGCGCCTACAGGAGATGGGGAAACAAGGAGGATGTAGTAAGAGAGCCGATAAAATCTCTTCTTTCGTATTATACGAAGTTCCATGAAGAGGCGGAGAAGCATCCTGAGCTTGAGGATGAGGCCAGAGCCATATTCACAAAGCTGGAGCACGGAGAAAAGGAAGAAACGGAGCTGTGGCAGTGGTTCAGAGACGAGAGCCTTAAAGAGTTCAACAGAGTCTATGACATGCTGGGCATAACCTTTGATTCATACAACGGCGAGAGCTTCTATTCCGACAAGATGCCGAGGTTCGTGCAGGAGCTTAGGGACAAGGGACTTCTGGAGGAGGATGACGGAGCCAATATAGTCAGGCTGGACGAATACGGACTTCCGCCGGCACTCATAACGAAGTCTGACGGCTCTACTCTCTACATCACCAGGGATATAGCGGCAGCTGTTTACAGAAAGGAAACATACGATTTTTACAAGAACCTGTACGTGGTGGCGTCGCAGCAGAATCTTCATTTTCAGCAGTGGATAAAGATAGTGGAGCTTCTCGGATATGACTGGGCAAAGGACTGCGTCCACATACCTTTCGGCCTTGTCAGCATGGAAGACGGCACAATGTCCACAAGAGAAGGAAGGGTCATATTCCTTGAAGATGTTTTGAACAGAGCTGTGGAAAAGACAAAGGAAATAATAAAGGAAAAGAACGTAAATACCGACAATATAGAAGAAACGGCAAAGGCTGTGGGTATAGGAGCCGTTGTTTTCAACGAGCTTTCAAATTACAGGATAAAGGATTACGTTTTCTCCTGGGACAAGGTGCTCAACTTTGAAGGAGAGACAGGACCTTATGTCCAGTACACTCACGCCAGAGCATGCAGCGTCATAAGAAACGCAGGAAAAAAGACTGCGGACGAGGCCGCGAAAGGCTTCGATCCTTCGTACATAGCTTCTGACAGCGCTCACAGGCTCATAAAGCTGATATATGAATTTCCTGATACAGTGGCGGAAGCAGGAGAAAAATACGAACCTTCCATAGTTACAAGGCATATAGTGGATATCGCGCAGGCTTTCAACAAGTTCTATCACGATGAACATATACTGGTCGATAACGAGGAAGAAAAAAAGGCCAAGGTGGCTCTTGTGACAGCCGCAAGAGATACCATAAGGAACGGACTGGGACTTCTGGGCATGAAAGCGCCTGAAAGGATGTAAAGACTAACTATGTGAAGTCAAGTGATTTTCAAAAAAATTGCATTGAACTTTGAGAATTGAATAACGACATGACAAAACAGACAAGCGAAGCTTGCCTTGAAAATACAGCGTGTCAGAATCAACTCTGCGG
>CAWVKQ010000101.1:0-3393 GCA_963929955.1 Bacillota bacterium | reverse complement strand
CTGTTGTCCTCCTTTGGCGCATTGCCGACTCATGTGCTTTTCTTGATGATATAGCAACAAAGCGAGATAATCAACAGTTTATTTTATTTTATATACCCCTTATAGTTCCGGCCTCCTGTTTTCATACGTTCCGCATAGCCATTATATCAGTTCCGCCTGAGCAGCAGCGCCATACCCGTTCCTGATTCGTAGCTAAGCCCGCTCTTCTCGTATGGCTCGTACCGGTTCGCCGCAACAGCGTATACGATGCCTCCGGTTGACATGAGCACTACCAGCGAAAGAGCGATGATCTTTACTTTAAGATTCTTCTTCAATTCCACACCTCTTTGCTTTCTGAAACGATCCGCATAGCTTCCGGTCCCTTCTCTTTCTTACATTGGTTTTCGATGGTTTCTGACCTTTATTTCAGTATATTCCAACCCCGCGGCCGCTTCAATAGACGCCCTCTTTCCGTTTGACGCGCAAAACCTCCTTTTTTACACACAATATTTGCGGGCCGAACAATTACGCGATATATTTAGGGGAAAAAAGTTGAAATCTATCGCATCGGGAAGCTTCGATCCAAAAAAACAAAGAGACCAGGCATGAGCCTGATCTTCTTCATTTATTCTCTATGGTCTAGTATGTGTTTTTTCTGGTCTCATATATCACCGTTCCCGCGATCCCTGAGGCTGCCAGCAGCATGAGCGCTGCAACGACGGCCGCGCCGCTGCCGTCTCCTGTCCGGGCAGTTCCGTCAGACGCGGCAGGTTCCCTGTTATCGTTTACACTGCCCTGTCCGCTATCCGCCCCCTGGCTGCTCCCTGTACTTTCCGTAAGAGGGGCGTCCGCTGCCGGTCCATCCAGAGTGTAGGCTGCAACAGTCCCTGAAACTTCGCAGGCTGCCAGCAGTATATGATCTCCCGAAGGGTTCTGCGCTGCTCCCGCAAAGGCCATGCCCTCAGGCGCCACATCACCGCTTACTGTATCAGAGAAATCCCGCGTATTTATATAGTTGACATAGGAAGCCTCTGAAGGATCCGTCACATCGTATACCATTATGCCTCCTATCCTTTCAAGCGCAATGAATGCATATGAGCGTTCCCCAAGCCTTTTCACCATTACCGCTTCCGGCTCGGGCCCCTTTTTCGCGCTTCTGCTGTCCACGTCCGTATCATCATTTGAACAGTTGAACCATACCGGCAGATACGCTGCTGTTTTTTCTTCAAAATCGCTTCCGCTGTCATATACCAGCTCCATGGTCCCGGCATCGAATATGCTGAAAGACCTGCTTCCGTAAAGATAATCGACTCCTTCATCGATACCTGCAGTCACATTATGATTGAGAACTCTTACTTTTTCCGCATCCCCTATGTCCGCTTTTGTTTCATTTACGAAATCGCCCCATTCTCTGGCATCGCCTTCATTGGCTGTGGCGATGTATGTAGTCCCTCCTGCTTCGAATACGCTTATACCGTCAGGCATCCTTACTCCGAAAGCATTTTCATAGTTGGCTGCTTCGTACTTTCCGTCTTCTTTAAGATCTGTCTTTACCTCGCTGTAATCCTGAAATCCCAGGCTTTTCACACATGTAAACGCTGCATTCCCAATATCCAGCTCTGCGATGGCGTTTGCTTCCTGAAGGGTTACATATGCTGTTTTTCCGTCCGGTGATATCCCGATATATTCAGGCTCAAAGTCAAAGGCCGGATCGAGGATCTTCCCGTTCACCTTATTCAAAAGAATGCCCTTCTCCAGGCTCTCCGCATCAAAGCCGTCAAAGCCTGCTTTACTCGCTCTGCCTTCCTTTGTATCTATCACTGTCACTGTACCCGCAGGATCCTCGGTCCCGCCTCCGTAGCCTTCGCGCGGCTCCCCTTCGTCGGCAGTCAGTATATATCTTCCGTCGCTGCTGACGGTTATCATGTCAGGCTGAACTCCTGTTTCGTATGTGGCTGTCACATTGCCTTCATAATCGAGAACGGCCGCTCTTCCCGTCTGTCTGTAATCAGCCTCCTGTATGGCCACTACCACCCTTTTATTGACAGTATCAACTGCCACGCTGGTCATATCTCCGTATTCGAACATCTCCTCTTTTATTATATCAGCGGCCTTTACGGAGCTCTCTGCAGGGCCGACAGTACCATCCGCATTTACGGGCACTATGTTGAGGAGACCGTCCTGCCCGTTCACAACATACGCCTTGCCGTTGTCAGGATTATAGGCCACTATCTCGGCCACTCCTCCGTCGGGGTCAGCTTCTCCCAGCGTAATGTCGCCTGTACGGGAAAGCGTAATGTCCGCTTCAGTTTCAAAGCTGTCGTTTCTGTATGTATTCCCCACAGTCTCGTCCTGCCCGCCTTCCTGATCTCCTGTTCCTTCGGGGCCGTGGGGTCCCTTGTCCGGATCTTCCAAAACTCCTGAGTAATCTATAACCTCCACGTCCTTATTGTCATCGGTGTCAATGATCGCGCCGCTGTCATCCGCAGTCCTTCTCACAGCCTTTTTCTTGGACTGCTCGGGAACATAGGATGTCTCCCATGCAGGCGGAGCCTGAGCATCCGTCTCGTCATTTCCCTGAACCGCCAGCATGTCCACATAGCCTTCGGGTCTCACGCCGTCTTCCGTCACGTCTCCGGCAAAGCTCTCATCCAGCGAAGGCCTGCTGCTGAAAACAGCCACGGATATACCCTTGTTGTGGAGCAGCATGTCCCATTCCTGATCTCCTGCCGGTACGCTGTAATCCGTGCCTCCCGTCTCTCCGCATCTTATGAGATAATAGCCGCCGGCTTCTATCTTGCCTGTAAGCTCAAGTAAAGACCATCCCGCATCCTTGCCGTCTTCACTGGATCTGCACGCTACATACCAGCCGGAAAGGTCTATTTCGTTTCCGGTCTGGTTGTAAAGCTCTATAAAGCTGTGGCTGGCCGCCCCGTCATCGCTTCCTCCGTATACCTGACTTACTGTAACGTGAGGTACGGTAACGTCATAAACTCCTTCTGCATTATAAGGAGCGCCTGTCGCTTCGGCCGCTTCGGCTGTAATATCTGACGTCGCCATCACCGGCATCATGGTCATCGCTATGGCTGCCGCCGCAGCTCCCGTCAGTAATCTGCTCTTTAATTTCTTCATCCTTTTTCCCTCTTTCGTTTCGCATATATTATGGCTCCTCAGCTCTATCCATATATAATATATCGAAATTTCCGGGCTCAATCATCAAGATACGGTTTTGATCTTGTTCAAAAAACGTTAAATAAAAGGATGCTGCCGCATCAACGAAAAAGGGCCTGCGCATTAACATCTGATATCTGCTAACGCGCGGGCCCCTAAGCTTCAGTCTTTCATCCGGCCATATCAAAGTATATCTATGTATTCCCCCGAAAGGGCTTTGTTCATGCTGCGGACAGCGCAGAA
>CAWVKQ010000100.1:0-5777 GCA_963929955.1 Bacillota bacterium | reverse complement strand
TGAAGAGGAGCTTATGCAGGACTGCAGCCTCATTACAGCCACATATCATGTGGACGGGAAGATGGTGGGCAAGATCGGAGTCATAGGCCCTACGAGGATGAAATACGGAGAAGTCACGTCAGTGGTTGAATATCTTACGGATAATATAAGTAAAGCGTTTATGATTACGGAAGGAGACGAGGATGACGAAACCTGATATGGAGAAGGAAGACATCAGAAAGGAAGAGGCGGAGGCAGCAGCCGATACTGCGGAGGAAACTCCAAAGGACGGGACTGAGGGAAGCGCCGCGGATGATGATACGGAAAAAGAAGCAGAGAAGGAAAGCGCCGATCAGGAAAAAGACGGCGGGCAGGAGGAAAAGAAAGAGCCCGAGGAGGATGGCGACGCCAGATATCTGAGACTGATGGCGGATTTTCAGAATTATAAAAAGAGGATAGAAAAGGAAAAATCAGACATTTACTCATACGCCAACGAGAAACTGATAACAGAGATGCTTGAGGTCCTTGACAATTTCGAGAGAGCTCTCGGACAGGAGGAAAGCGGAGACAGTTTCAAGGAGGGTATGGAAATGATATTCAAGCAGCTGGGAAATGTCCTTGAAAAGGCAGGACTGGCTGAGATCACCGCGCTGGGCGAGGAATTCGATCCTAACTTCCACAATGCGGTGATGACCGAGGAAACTGAAGAATACGAAAGCGGTAAGGTTTCTGGTGTTATGCAGAAAGGCTACACTCTGAACGGCAAGGTCATAAGGCCGTCCATGGTGAAGGTCGCAGGATAAGCTTTCGAAACATAATATAGAGGAGGAAAACAAAATGGGAAAAGTAATAGGAATCGATTTGGGAACAACAAATTCGTGCGTAGCAGTACTGGAAGGGGGAGAACCTGTAGTTATCGCCAATGCGGAGGGCAACAGAACAACGCCGTCTGTTGTGGGCTTCGCCAAGAACGGTGAGAGACTTGTGGGAGAAACAGCCAAGAGGCAGGCCATAACGAACCCTGAAAGAACCATATCATCCATAAAGAGGCACATGGGTACAGATTATACAGTTGAGATAGACAGCAAAAAGTACACGCCTCAGGATATATCGGCCATGATACTCGGAAAGCTCAAGGCAGATGCCGAAAGCTATCTGGGAGAAAAGGTAACCGAGGCTGTAATAACGGTACCTGCCTACTTTACGGACAGCCAGAAGCAGGCCACAAAGGACGCGGGAAAGATCGCGGGTCTTGAAGTAAAGAGAATAATAAACGAGCCTACGGCGGCCTCTCTTGCTTACGGCCTTGACAAGGATGAGGCTCAGCACAAGATCCTTGTATATGACCTGGGCGGCGGCACATTCGACGTATCGATACTGGAGCTGGGCGACGGAGTGTTCGAGGTGCTGGCTACAAACGGCAACAACAAGCTGGGCGGAGACGATTTTGACGAGGCGCTGCTCAATTTCATGGCTGACAGCTTTGCCAAGGAGAACGGAGTTGATCTGAGAAGCGACAGAATGGCTCTCCAGAGACTTAAGGAAGCGGCTGAGAAGGCCAAGAAGGAGCTGTCAAGCGCTCAGACGACAAATGTGAATCTGCCGTTCATAACAGTCAATGAAAACGGGCCTCTCCATATGAACATGGATATAACAAGAGCCAAGTTCGATCAGCTCACAGAGGGTCTCGTAAACGCAACGATAGAGCCTATGAAGAAGGCAATGGCTGACGCGGGCGTGAGCAACAGCGATATCTCCAAGGTAATACTGGTAGGAGGATCCACAAGGATACCGGCTGTCCAGGAAGCGGTAAAGAAAATAACAGGCAAGGAGCCGTTCAAGGGAATAAATCCTGACGAGTGCGTAGCCATAGGCGCGGCCATACAGGCAGGCGTGCTGACAGGCGAGGTTAACGACGTCCTGCTGCTGGACGTAACGCCGCTTTCGCTTTCCATAGAGACTCTTGGAGGAGTGGCTACAAAGCTCATAGAGAGAAACACTACGATACCTACAAAGAAGAGCCAGATATTCTCGACTGCCGCGGACAATCAGACTGCTGTAGACATCCATGTTATGCAGGGCGAAAGAGATATGGCTGCGGACAATACAACACTGGGAAGGTTCCAGCTTACAGGCATACCTCCTGCACCGCGCGGAGTACCTCAGATAGAGGTAACATTCGATATCGACGCCAACGGTATAGTGAACGTAAGCGCCAAGGATATGGGAACAGGCAAGGAGCAGAGCATAACCATCACATCTTCGACAAAGCTCTCTGACGATGAGATACAGGCAAAGGTCAAGGAGGCCGAGCAGTATGCGGAAGAGGACAAGAAGAGAAAAGAAGAGGTCGAGGTCAAGAATCAGGCAGAGACTCTGATATATGAGACGGAAAAGAATGTCAAGGAGCTCGGCAGCGCATTGTCCGAAGATGAGAAAAACGATATAAACGCCGCAAAGGATGAGCTCTCAAAGGCTCTTGAGGCGAACAACATCGAGGATATAAAGGCCAAGACCGAAAAGCTCACGGAGAAGTTCCATGCTATCTCAGCCAAGATGTATCAGCAGCAGGCGCAGCAGGGAGCGGGAGCTGATCCTAACATGGGAGCAGGCGCGGCAGGCGGAGCTGCGGGAGCAGACAGCCAGCCTAAGGATGACAATGTAGTTGACGCTGACTATGAGGTAGTAGATGACGACAAGGATAAAAACTGATAAGATTCTGAACAGTTAAGAGGATAGGATAATGGCAGATAAGAGAGATTACTACGAGGTCCTCGGATTAAAGAAGGGCGCCAGTGACGATGAAATAAAAAAAGCCTTCAGAAAGCTGGCTATGAAATATCACCCGGACAAGAATCCGGGAGACAAGTCGGCCGAGGAAAAATTCAAAGAAGTAAATGAGGCTTACGCCGTGCTCTCTGACCCGGAAAAAAAGGAAAAATATGACAGATTTGGCCATGCCGGAGTTGATCCCAACTCCGGCTTTGGCGGCGGAGCGGGAGGCTTCGGCGGTTTTGGAGGCTTTGAGGATATCTTCGATATGTTTGGCGGCGCTTTCAGCGGTTTCGGAGGCTTTGGCGGCGGAGGCGGCAGCAGCAGGAGAAACGGGCCGAGGAAGGGAAGCGACCTTCAGAAGGCCATCACCATAGATTTTACGGAGGCTGCTTTTGGCGCAAAGAAGCAGATACGTATAAACAAGTACGTGAAATGCAAGACCTGCGGCGGCACGGGAGCTGCTCCGGGAACGTCGAAGAAAAAGTGTCCGAAGTGCGGCGGTACAGGCGAGATAAGGACGGCTCAGAGAACTCCTCTGGGTACGTTCCAGAGCGTATCTCCGTGTCCTGACTGCAACGGTACGGGTGAGATAAACGAAACTCCTTGCAGAGACTGCGGAGGAACAGGGAAGGTGCGCGATAATGTCACCATATCCATAAACATACCGGCCGGCGTCGACAATGATTCGGTCATCCCTATAAAGGGGCAGGGAGAACCGGGTATAAACGGAGGACCGGACGGAGATCTCTATATCGTGATCAACGTGAAGCCTCATAAGCTGTTTGAGAGAAGGGGGCAGGATCTCTGGCTCGAGATACCTATAACATTCAATCAGGCGGCTCTGGGAGATGAGATAGTGGTTCCTACCCTGGATGGAAAGGTATCCTACAAGGTTCCGGCGGGAACCCAGTCGGGAACGGTATTCAGGCTCAAGGGCAAGGGGATAAAGAACGTGAGGAGCAGCAAGAAGGGAGATCTCTATGTGAAGGTAGTGCTTGAGATACCTACGAAGCTAAGCTCAAAACAGAAAAAGGCCATAGAGGCCATGGGAAAGGCTGTGGGAAACGAATGCTATCAGAAGAAGAGCGGTTTCCTGGATTCACTGAAGGAATTCTTTTCATAGAGGCCTTTACAGAGATAAAGATCAAGAGTACAATTAAAAGAAGGGTTACACGGCGCAGGCCGGGTAACCCTTTTCGAACTTATGACGATGACTGGCGGCACTGTGTTTGGTGTGCCGCAGGGAAAGCAGGTGAAAGATGGAAGAAGAAGGTATGTTAAGGGAAAAAAACAATGGGCTGATGTTCAGCAACAGATATCTGCTGAAGCTTCTCTGGCCGCTGTTTGTGGAACAGCTTCTCGTATACGCGGTGGGACTTGCTGATTCAGTCATGGTATCCAGCGTCGGCGAGGAAGCCGTATCGGCCGTTTCACTTGTAGATTCGGTCATGGTCCTTGTGATAACCATATTCGTAGCCCTGTCCACAGGAGGCGCGGTAGTGGTGGGACAGTATCTTGGACAGCAAAGGGAAAGAGATGCCAACAGGGCCGCGGATCAGTTGCTGTTGTTTGTGGCGATGTTTTCAATAGTGATGATAGCTATCATGTATGTGTTCAGGACAGGACTCATGCATCTGATATTCGGAGATATCGAAGACAGCGTCATGGACAAGTGCAATACGTATTATGTGATCGTGGTGGCATCCATACCTTTCATAGCCATATCAAACGCCGGATCGGCTCTATTCAGGAGCGTGGGGAATTCCAATATATCCATGAGGGCTTCCATTGTAATGAATGTAGTGAATATAGGAGGAAACGCGCTGCTCCTGTACGGATTCGGCATGGGCATAGAGGGCGTAGCCATACCGACGCTGGCGTGCAGGATCGTGGCTGCGGGCATTATGGTGTTCCTTCTGAAGAATCAGGATCGAAAAGTACATATAAGCAGGAAATTCGTACTGATACCCGACTGGGCCCTTATAAGGAAAATACTTAAGATAGGCGTTCCCAACGGCATCGAAAACAGTATGTTCCAGCTTGGCAAGCTGATACTCCTCAGTATGATATCGGGATTCGGCACAGCCTCGATAACTGCCAACGCTGTGGCAAATACCGCTTCCATGATAGCGATACTGCCGGGAATGGCCATGGGATACGGAGTCGTATCGGTGATAAGCATATGTGTAGGCGCTGGAGATTATCAGCAGGTGCGCTTTTATGCGAGAAAGCTGATAAAATGGGTCTATGGCGTAATGGCTGTAACGAACGTAGCCATGATACTGGCCATACCTCTTATACTGGATGTATACGGGCTTTCTCAGGAGACGGCTGATATCGCGGGTCAGCTTATATTCGTCAACTGCGCTCCCGCAGTGTTCATATGGCCTCTGTCCTTTACTCTGCCGAATGTGCTGAGAGCGGCAGGAGATGTAATGTATACAATGGTGGTGGGAGTGTCGTCGATGTGGGTATTCAGGATATTCCTGGGTATCTTCCTGGGCGAATTTGCAGGTATAGGCGTACTGGGCGTGTGGATAGCCATGGTGGTGGACTGGGCAATACGCTCCATATGCTTCTGCATCAGATATCACGGCAGCAGATGGAAGAAAGAGGCGGTAGTGTAGGCCGGGCGCACGTTTTATCGCTGTTTCGATTTCAGCTTCCTATTGCTAACTTCACAAAACACTTCAAAAATCCGCTGATTTTATCGCTGTCAGCGGGTTTTTCAATGGTTTTCGATAATATGATAATTTGGCAGAGCATTTAGAGTGCATGACAAAAAACAGTTATATAGCTACTTACTATTTTCTTCTGATATCTCAATATTATCCAAAGCGAACTCGATCATCGTGACCAGAAGTTCATTTCTGGATTTACCTGTTCTGGCTGAAATTCCATCGAGTGCCTTTATCATATCATCCGGCAGTCTTGCTGATACTACAGAAGATTTTCCTCCGTATTTTTTAGGTGTGATAATCAGTTTTTTCATGTTAGAACCTCGATACGAGTGTATCGTATAC
>CAWVKQ010000099.1:0-16179 GCA_963929955.1 Bacillota bacterium | reverse complement strand
ATATCTGAGAAAATAGCGCGGGCAGATATCCTGCTGCCGCCGCCTTTGCCGTTGTAAAATGAGGCGTATTCCTTTACGAGAGCGCCGCAGTCGGGCTCGCCGCCTGACAGGAGGACGTAAGAGGTATCCTTTTCAGAATAAAGCATAATGAGCCTGTCAATGGAGCCCATATATTTTTTACCCATGTTAAATGCATCATCCATGGAAAGGTGAGGAAGAGAATAGACGATGACCCCTGCAGCGGATGCCGGTGAGCTTGAGAGAATGTCCTCAAGCTTAGCCTGCTCGCCTTCGATATATGCTTTTTTGAGGTGGAACAGCTCGTCCTTTACAGCGGCCAGCTTCTGTTCGCGGGCATCGAGCTTTTTCGGAAGTTCATCAAAGGAGGATGAGTACCTGCCTGATATCTCCGTAAGGAGCCGATGCTTTGAATCATAGTCATCAAGGGCTCTTTTGCCTGCCTCGAAATATATCCTGAACATACCCTTGTATTTTTCAACTTTGAATATCTTTATGATACCCACCTGACCTGCGCTTGACGGATGCGTGCCGCAGCATGCGACGCAGTCAGCTGCATTATCCGGAGATCCTACACATACTATGGATATGTCTTCGTCAAATGCCAGGGCCTTTCTGAGGGGCAGCTTCTCGGCCTCACGGCGATCGTCAAAATGCATTACCGTCACGGGAGCGTCGGACCATATCACCTTATTGGCCGCAAGCTCGGCCTGGACAGCGTCTTTCATGGTGATCTCCGTGACCCGGGGGTCCTCTTCCAGCGATATATCGACAGTCATGTAATCGCTGCCCATGTGAAAGCCTCTGTTGATCCCGCCGAACATATCGTAAAAAATACCGGATAATATATGTTCTCCGCAGTGACGCTGCATATTGTCAAAACGCCTTTCCCAGTCTAATGAGCAGTGGAGAGCCGTTCCGGCCGCAGGTATATCGGAGCGACCTCTTTGCACGGTATGAAGGACCAGGCCTTCCCTCTCCTGCACGTCTGTCACACGGTAGGGACCTATGAAGCCTGTGTCGCAGCTCTGGCCGCCGCCCTCAGGAAAGAAGGCGGTGCGGTCCAGGGTGAGTAAAAAGAGATCGTCTGCTGCGCCTTCCGCAGGTACGGATGATGTTATCACCGCATCCCATTCTTTTATATATGTATCGTTTTTGTATAATTTTGCTGTATCCATAAATAATCACTCCTGTAAAAAATAGCAAACATATCAATGAAAGTTTATACATATCCTGCAAAAAAGTCAAACCAAATACTGTTAAATGAGAAAAAAATGTTTTATAATGTAGAATACATAACTAATTTGCTGTACATATTCCGTGTTTTGAGCCTGTAATATTCAATGACCAGGTTCAGGAGGTGGAATATGAAAAGTAAAGCAGCATTTATAGCAGCGGCATCTGTCGCAGTAATGCTTGTTCTGTGTGTTTTTCAGTATGACGACGCGTCCTTGCTGGCGAGCCGTATAGCGGGAAAACCGATCGTAATGATCGACCCGGGACACGGCGGCATTGACGGGGGTGCTGAGAGCAGAGACGGAACGTGTGAGAAGGATATAAACCTGCGTATAAGCGTTTTTTTAAAGAAAGAGCTGGAAAAGAAGGGGATCGCCGCGGCTATGACGAGAACCGAAGACAGGGGCCTTTACGAAAGAGAAGATGAGGGAACCATAAGAAGTCTGAAGACCGTGGATATGCGGCAGAGGAGATCCATGATCGACAGCTCCGGATGTGATCTTGCGGTCAGCGTGCATCTCAACAGCTTTACTCAGGATGAGACCGTAAGAGGAGCGCAGGTGTTTTACGGCGGCGGAGGTAAAAAAGCAGTTGCAGGGAAGAGCAGAAGGGCTGCGGAGCATTTGCAGCGCGCCCTTAACGCCGGTATAAACCAGGGCAATGAGAAGCATGCTATGGAGAAAAACGATGTGCTGCTGCTAAGGGATCCGGTCAGGCCGACAGTAATAGTCGAATGCGGTTTTCTGTCAAATCCTGAAGAGGCGGAGAAGCTCAAGACCCGGGCATATCAGAAAGAGGTTGCGGATATTTTAGCTGACAGCATTAGTGGATATATATGTAAAAAGGCCGTAAAGGATTGTAAAATAAGGGATTCTGAGAAAAACACACAGCGGTGAAATAAGAGGAGAACAACCTGTGGATAACTAAGTACATAAAAATGTACTTGACATGACAAAACGTTGAAAAATAAACAAATTAAGCAAAATGACTTATTCACAGGTCTCTTGGGATAAAATTGTATACGATCGCCGAAAATCTGTGGATAACTTTGTAAAGCCTTTGTTTTACAGGAATGTCCGCTTGTTGAAAGTTATAGAGGCGGGAAAGAACACCGGTTTACATAATCACAAAAAATGGGAGGGATAAAAAATGTTAAAAGAAAAGATCATCTACAGGGACGAGCTTCCTATAAATGTCATAACAGCATGCATAGAAGAATATCCCATACACTTCCATGACGATATGGAGGTGATATATGTCCTTGACGGCAGCATCATACTGAGGAACGGATATTATACGTACACCCTCAAGCAGGGAGACATATTCATAATAAACGACAGAGAGATGCACAGCTTTGAAAATACCGGAGAGGATAACATGGTGATGATGCTCCAGCTTGATCTCGCCTATTTTTCCAGATATTATGACAGCCTTAAAAACAATTTCTTTGTCACAGATATGGAGGACGACAGTGACGAGAGCCTGGAGGTCCTTAAGAATATAATGGCAAGGATAATGATGGAGATACTGCAGAAGGGATACGGATACGAGCAGAAAGTAATAGAAAGCACCCATAACCTCATAGCCTGTCTCATGTCCGATTTTCAGTATTTTGTCATGGAAGACGGGAAGTTCAAGAATGAGGCGAAGAACAAGGGCAACAAGATCCTTGCGGGCAGGCTCAACAGGATAACAGATTATATGTACGATAATTATTCGCGTAAGCTCACATTGAATGAAATAGCTGAGCGGGAGCATCTCAGCATATATTATCTTTCTCATATAATAAAGGAGGCCACCGGCCTGAGTTTTCAGGATCTGCTCAGCTATATAAGAGTGGAGGAGTCGGAAAAGCTTCTTCTCGGTACGAATAAGAAGATAGGAGCCATAGCGGAAGAGACGGGATTCTCCGCTGTCAGGTACTATATAAAGCATTTTGAAAACTGGTTCGGCATGCATCCTCTTGAGTACAGGAGAAAGTACATAGGCAAGATCATAAGCAGGGAGATAAAGGCCAGATACGTGAAGTGCTCTCCGGATCAGATAGAAGAAGCCATAAGAAAGCAGGTAAAGGGAGTTTACGCGGATTATGCTGATAAGCGCAAAGTAAAACCTGTTATAGTCGACATAGATATATACGACGATTATGCCTCTGTTGAAAAGAAGCCGCCCGTTATAGGGGAAATAATGGAAAGAGAAGTGAACTCCATAATAGCGGAGCCTTACGTCCATCTGAGAAAAATGAACGAGAATGTGGTGGCTTCGGGAGAAAATTACCTTATAACCACAAGGTGCAGATACCCGGGACCTTTGGACAGCCTCAGCATACTGGTCTATAATTATGACGCCAATATAGGAAAATCTCTGAGAAAGATCGTGGGCGAGGAGGATCTCCTGAGGATCGTAAGGAATTACGATGATGAGATAGAATTCCTCATACGATGCACAGGGCTTTCGGGAGACTTCAGGATGCTCAGATACAGGATAGAGCAAAGTACGTTTACGGCAAAGATAGAAAACGCCATAAATCCTTTTAAGAACATCAATTACAGGGACAGCTTCATAAACAGGCTCTCATCGGAAGCGACCGTGTCCACCGGAAGCTACGTAAGCTCCGATGCCCTCAGCATAAGAAGTATATTCAAAGGACTGGGCGCTGAACTGGTCCTGCTTGATAAAAAGAAAGAAAAGTAACAGTCCGCAACACCGCAAAGAAGTCCGGTTTTAAAGCAAAGGAATTATTGAAATTTTCTGAAAAAATAGATACTATTATAAGTAGAAATGTAAATGTACAGGAAGGCAGACTGCCGAAGTCTTGCAGGTCAGAGGAACCGGGAGGTAAAAAGGATGAAATTACTTATAATAGGAGCCGGCGGCGTAGGTACATCGGCCGCTATGATAATCAAGAGACAGGGAAATGACGGAGACTGGGCCGAAAAAGTGGTGGTTTCCGATTACGATGTAAAGAGAGCGGAGAAGGTAGCCAACGATATCTGCGGGGGAGGCAAGTTCGTTCCGGAGCAGATAAACGCCATGGATGCGGAGAGTATAAAGGCGGTAATGAAAAAGCACGATATAACATTCGCCATGAATGCCTGCGATCCGAGAATGAACGAGACCATATTCGATACTTGTCTCGAGTCGGGAGTAGGATATCTGGACTGTGCCATGACCCTTGGAACAGAGCATCCTGAAAAGCCTTACGAGCTGGCTAACATCAAGCTGGGAGACTATCAGTTCGCTCAGCAGAAAAAGTGGGAAGAGGCCGGAGTGCTGGCCATAGTGGGATCAGGCGTTGAGCCCGGCATGGCTGACGTGTTCGCCAAATACGCCGACAAGCATCTTTTCGACAAAATTGACAGAGTTGACGTAAGAGACGGAGACAATTACGGGAACACTGATTCGGATTTCGGATTTTCCGTATGGACTACCATAGAGGAATGCCTGCAGCCTCCTGTGATATGGGAAAAGAACGATCAGTATCCTGACGGCCACTGGTTCTGCACGGAGCATTTCTCAGAGCCTGAAATATTCAACTTCCCCGGCGGAATAGGCGATGTTGAAGTGGTGAACGTAGAGCATGAAGAAGTGCTCCTCGTTCCGAGAGAGATCGACTGCAACAGAGTGACATTCAAGTACGGCGTTCCGGCTGAGTTCAGGAGGAAGCTGCTCGTTCTTCAGGAATACGGACTTGCCGACAAGAGGACAAAGATAAAGGTTGGAGACAGCGAGATAACGCCGAGAGATTTTGTCTGCAAGGTAATACCTAGCCCTGTGGATGCCACAATGACAATGACAGGAAAGGGCTGCGCAGGAACATGGGTGACAGGCTGGAAGGACGGAAAATACAGATCAGTATACCTGTATCAGGTGGCTGACAACCAGGAATGCATAAAGAAATACACAACAAACTCCGTCGTAGCGCAGACAGCGGTAGGTCCCGTTATCATGATGGAGCTGGTCGCAAAGGGAATATGGAAGGCTGCGGGAGTATGGGGACCTGAGCATTTTGATCCGGATCCTTTTGTTGAGCGACTGGCAAAATATGAATTCCCTGCCGGTATAAGAGAGATGGATTCCGAATACGCGGACGACCAGAATGAAAAGAAGATGCTGGAGCTTCTCGGAAAATAACAGCAAAAAATTCCGCAGACCCTGTGCCTGTCACAGGGTCTGTGTTTTTTTGCCGCCGCTTAGATTCTGCCCGGAAGTCGTTATAACGACATTGCAACAGGGAGAGGGGGGGATATACTTTAAGCGAAACTGTTTATCATAAAGTGAAACAATAAACAGTAGGAGGAGAAGTATGAAACGAAAAATTCTGAAAAAGCTGTTCGCATCTTTTGTGACAGCTGCAATGCTTATCACTCTGGTGCCTGCAGCGTCATCATCATACGGCGCGACGGTTGACGGTGAAGCGGATTTTACTGTCGGGAACAGGGTCGCTCCCGGAGATATAGGGAAAGCGGGAGACGATGAGCAGATCGAAAAGGCTCTCGATCTGCTGAACGGAGGAAAAAACAGGGATAAAGCGTCATGGTCGTCCGTAGGATCGGCGTACACGCTTACATTAAGTGACCTTGACTTTGCAACCAGCGCGTATTCCGCCATAATATTACCGTATAATACAACGATCGTTGTAAAGGGTCATAATACCGTTAAAGGAGCGGCAAACAACATTCCGGGAGGATCCGGTGCTTCGGGAATCTTCGGGTACGGAGACCTGACAGTCAGCGGCAGCGGCGTTTTAGACGTTTCCACAGGATATAACACAGATGATGCCGCTACAAATACCGCCATATCCGCCGACGGGAACGTAGTTATAAGCGGGCCTTCGGTGATCGCATCCGCAGGAGCGGCCTACGGGAACGGAGACAGTCTTGGAATTTCGGGAGAGACCATAACTGTAAACAGCGGAACTGTTACAGCTATCGGAAACGAAGTCGGGAGCCCGTCGTCCAGAGTTTCAGGAGGCCTTAAGGCAGCCGGCGTCATCAATATAAACGGAGGAACGGTAAAAGCCTCAGGAGATACCAGCGCGATGATGGCGGGAAGTATATCCGTTGCTTCAGGCAATAAAATTTTAGCCTCTTCCGTAAAAAGCGGCAGCTTTGATTCTCTGACAAATACAGGACGTGTTGGAACCGTACAGCATCAATACTCTTCAAATACTGAGGCGCAGAAAGTGGCTGTGATTTTGACCGGTGACGGAGCGACTGCCAGGACGGTGAAAATATTTACCGAGGTAAGTGGAATATCCCTTGATAAAACGGAACTTACTCTGGATGCGAGCGGCCGTACCGCTGCTTTGAAGGCAACCGTAACACCGGCCGGAGCCGGAAACAAGAACGTTATCTGGAAGTCGGATAATGAAAATGTGGCAACGGTAAGCAGCTCAGGCATCGTTACCGCACAGGGAGACGGGACTGCGGTCATAACCGCAACTACCGAAGAGGGAGGTCACAGTGCGAGCTGCAAAGTCCATGTGAATATAACAGACAATATGATGAAGGTCGTGCTGAATGAAGGAATAAATGATATCCCTGCGGAACTGAAAGCTACCGAATTCAATAATGAGAAGGCTATAAAAGCGGAATTGATTAGGGCTGCGGAGGAAGAAGGACATATTACCGTTGATGAAAGAAATACGGTGATATGGGATGCGGTCCTGCAGATCTGGGAGAATGGGAAATGGACAGAAGCAACAAAGGAAAACTTCCCATCTGACGGCCTTACTGTGACGATCCCGTATCCTGAAGGAACAGATAAAGATAATTATGATTTTATCGTGACGCACATGTTTACTTCGGATATGAACGGCTTTAAGGCGGGAGAAGTGGAAGTGCCTCCTGTGACCAAGGCAGAGGAAGGGATCGAGGTTACATTCAACGGGCTTTCGCCTGTAAGCGTGTCGTGGAAAGAGATAGAACAGGCAGCAGCACCTTCAGGACCGGCGGCAACAGATACTCAGGGGCCGTCTGAGCAGGAGACGGATAAAGCCGCATCCACAGGCGATGATTTCAACATGATCCTCTGGGCAGCGATCGCTGGCGTAGCTGTCATGGCAGGAGCGGGAGCGGTACTGTTCAGAAGGAAAAAGCATAATTGATAGGAAAAGCTCTGTTAAAGCTTTTGCTGCCGGTATTCCCACAGATCGCTGGATAGGGCGTTTCCCACAAATGTAATGAGAAAGTATGCCATTGTGGGAAAATCAAGCTTTTAAATGGTAATTTATAGCAAAAAATCCCACAGATCCTATGATAAGCGCAGGGTCTGTGGGAAAATTATTTTCTTAGGCCTCATAAATGGGCGGTTTTCCCACAAACAATGAGCTCACATGGCTGTTTGTGGGAAAATGTGCAACAGGGCTATTGGATCATAGGAGCGTTATATGCCGAACAGCTCCGCAGTTCGCTTCATGGCCTCTCTTATAGGGAGACTCTGAGGACATTTCTCCTCACAGGCGCCGCATGCTATGCAGTCGGAAGCATGGCGGCCGTCTGGTATCCATGTCCTGTACTCATTCTCAGTGGATGGATTGCCGTATATGAACCAGTCGTTGTAGTAGCCGATGATCCTTGGTATCTCCAGCTTCTGAGGACATGGCATGCAGTACTGGCATCCTGTGCAGGAGTATTTAATCAGCTTATTGTACTCGTCGGACACTTTATCGATCATAGCGGACTCTTTATCTGTAAGGCTGCAAAGATCGTTCTTTGACATTATATCAATGTTGGCCGCAAGCTGCTGCATGCTGCTCATGCCGCTCAGCATTACAGTGACCTCAGGCATGGCTGCCAGCCATTTGAATGCCCATTCGGCAGGACTTCTTTTTATGTCAGCGCCCGCGAAAAGCTCCTCCACTGAAGGCGGGAGCCCGGTTGTGAGCCTGCCGCCTTTAAGAGGCTCCATTATTATGACGCTGAGACCCTTTTGAGTCGCATACTTGAGTCCCTTTACGCCTGCCTGAAAATCCTTGTCCATGTAATTGAGCTGTATCTGGCAGAACTCCCAAGGGAAGGCGTCTATAACCTCCTCGAAAAGCTCAAATCTGTCGTGGAAAGAAAATCCTATGTGCTTTATCCTGCCCTCAGCCTTTTTTTCCTCCAGAAAAGGAAGGAGGTTGAGCTTTTTGACTCTTTTCCAGATAGGGGCAGTTATATTGTGGACAAGATACATGTCTATGGAATCCGTGTCGAGACGCTCAAACTGTTTCTCGAACATGGCTTTCATCGCTTCCTCGTCCTTTGCCAGCCATACAGGCATCTTGTCGGCAAGAAGTATTTTATCTCTGTAGCCGTCCTTCAAGGCTCTGCCGAGAACCTTTTCGCTGTTCCCGCCGTGGTATGTGTAGGCGGTGTCAATGTAATTGATGCCCGAGTCAATGGCGGATCTTATGAGATCGACGGCTTTTTTCTCATCCACCTTTTCATCATCTGTAAGGGGGAGCCTCATTGTCCCCAGCCCGAGAAGGGAGACTTTCTCCCCTGTGTTCAAAGTTCTGTATTCCATTTTTAAAGCTCCTGAAATCATGGTATAATCAAATCCGGATATATTTTACAGTAATGATTATACTTTAAAAAAGAGCGGGTCGCAATGAAAAAAGACAAGATGAAAGATATATGCGAAGCCTTCATCAAAACCACGGCGGAGCTTTACGACATACCGGGGATATGTATAGGAGCGTCGATTGAAGACACAAGATACATAACCGCCGCGGGATATGCCGATATAAACGAAAAGCGGACAATGCGGGAGGGAGATGTTTTTCGATGCGGATCCCTGGCGAAGCTTTTCACATCGGAAGGCATAATGAGACTGGAGAAGAGAGGGAGGCTGAGCCTTGAAGACAGGATATCCGATATCCTGCCGGATCTGAGAGAGAGATTCACAGAGGATAAAAGATGGAAAGACGTGAGGATAGTCCACATGCTGGCTCACACATCCGGCCTCGGAGAAACTGAAATGGCCTGGAGGCCGGAAGAAAGAAGGTTCAGATACAGCGACAAGGCATATGACATACTGGGCAGGGTAATATCCGAGACGGAAGGAAGGAGCTTTGAAGATTTCATGAGAACTGAGTTCTTCGATCCTCTTGATATGGAAGACTCATCCTTCGCCGTATATCTGACGGAAAAGGAGACGGCAGCGCCTTATGAAAAAGACAGAGAAAGAAGGATGGTGCCCGCAGAAACGGAAAATTTCGCTAAGGGCGCCATGCCATCATCAGGACTTGCGTCAAATGCGGAGGATCTTCTGAAATGGGCGGAAGCATTAATGAAAAGTCCTGCCGGTCATTGGAGAAAGTCGCCATACGTTCATATCCCGGGCGGGGGAGACGTGACAGAAGCCGGATGGTTCCTGAGAAAAGAAGGGGGCATACAGGCCGCAGGGCATGAGGGCGGAGTCAGAGGATACAGAGCATGCCTGTGGATAATGGAAGAGGCAAAGGCTGCGGCGGTCGTCCTCGTGAATATATCGTCGTTTCCGGCAGGGAAGACAGGCCTCAGACTTCTTGAAAAGCTCATGGCAGCGGCAGCGGACTGATGGCCAGCAGGGGTGAAAAGCGGCCGAAAGGCCGCTTTTTCAGTCATTTCTTATGTATTCCAGAAATTCGTCGAAATCTTCAAAGTCACTTTGTATGAATTCGAAGAGCACAGGCTCCTTGAACTCGTATTTGGAGGTGATCATCAGGAATGGAGCTAGAGGGCTCAGTCTCAGCTTTTTTTCAAGGGCTCTTATGTCCGAGATGCTGTAGGAAGCCAGTATGAGCTGTCCGTAATCGGTCAGGAAATATATGCCCTTCACATCGTTGCTCAGCCTGAATATTCGGCTGTTGACATGGTCGTTGTTGCTTTTGAATACCATGAATAGCCTTCCGTTTTCATGGGTGGACATGACGGTATTGAGGTTTACGGTGAGTTCTCCCAGATTGTTGTCCATATCCTCATCCGAGAGGAGGACCTCATATACTGTTACGAACTCGGCCTTTGCCAGCATCATGGCAGCTTCGACGGAGCTCACGGGAAAGCCTGAGCAGTGCTCGAAACCGGTTATTTTAAGATCCTTCACCAATACCTTTGATATAACGGTCTCGTACATGTCATCACGCTCTACAAGAGACTCGCACAGATATGACATGGTTCCGTCCGCACAGACCTGATCCGTGTCGATAACATTCTTGCAGAATGTGGCGCGTCTGTAACTGTCGTAAAGATCCAGAGGGAAGCTGCCGCTGGTAAGATAGGCGGCTCCTTCATAATCCTGTCCGAAGCATCGCATTAGAAAATAGTTTACAGCCTGATAATCGGATACGATATCGCTGCATATCATGTCCATGAGCTCGCGGTATTCCTCGCGGCTCAAAGCAGTCTCCGGCTCGATAAGAGAGCTGTACTCGTCATAGCCCTCGGGAAGAGGAAGGTCCCTTTCCTCATTGAATCTTTTATAGTGAGAAAGTATTCCCTTGGCCTGTCTGAGAGAGATCTCGACCTTCTTTGCTCCGAGACCGCCCACGAGAGCCTGCTCCGCAGCCTCAAGATCGCCGGGAGTATCTGCCGAAAGGCTCCTGTATGTCTCGAATCCTTCCTCTTCACAGTCTATGTAAAAAAACTGATGAAGATCCGCATCGGAAAGAGGGTCGGACAGCTTCCAGTGTATATATACTGTAAGGACGCCCATGAGTCTCGTATCGGTAACGTAGGATGATACGAAAAACCTGTTTTTATTTCTCGACGAAGGAGAAAGACCGCCCTCTATTACTGTTAATTTTGGTTTACTCAAATCAGATTACCTCACATGATACTATGAAAAGTATACATTATTTAAAAAAAATTACAAGAGGATAAAACTTTGCATTCTCAGGTATTGACAGGGATTTTAATTAAGCTATAATTAAATAGGCGCTGGATCAGTGCCGGAACCTGCAGAATACTCATATTGTATTCTGAAAGATGGGGAAAGATAACGAAATTCAGGCCTCTTTCTTTTGGGAAGAGGCTTTAATATATTTTACACTTTTAATTAATGAACGATATATTTGGAGGTATGAAGATGAAGAGACTTTTCACATCAGAATCAGTTACAGAGGGACATCCTGACAAAATATGCGATCAGATATCGGATGCCATAGTGGACGCCATAATGGAGAAAGACCCCATGGGCAGAGTGGCTGCGGAGACTACGGTCAATACGGGATATGCCATGATAATGGGGGAGATCAGCACTGAGTGCTACATAGATATACAGAAGATAGCAAGAGACGTCATCTGCGGCATAGGATACGATAAGGGAGAATACGGCTATGACGGGAACGTGTGCGCCATACTGACAGCCATAGACGAACAGTCTCCGGACATAGCCATGGGAGTTGACAAAGCCCTCGAGTATAAAGAGGGGACAATGGCGGAGGAAGCTGAAGAGACGGGAGCCGGAGACCAGGGGCTTATGTTCGGATTTGCCTGCAATGAAACTCCGGAGCTCATGCCGATGCCCATATCTCTCGCTCACAGACTGGCAAGACGGCTCACAGAGGTGAGAAAGAACGGTACGCTCCCATACCTGCGGCCTGACGGAAAAACACAGGTCACCGTGGAGTATGAGGACGACAGAGTCAAGAGGATAGACACGATAGTGGTGTCTTCCCAGCATGATCCGGACGTTACGCTTGACAGGATAAGAGAGGATATAATAGCCAATGTCGTAGATCCTGTGGTGGATAAAAGCCTTCTTGACGATGAGACGAAGTATTTCATAAATCCTACGGGAAGGTTTGTAATAGGGGGGCCTCACGGTGATTCGGGGCTTACGGGAAGGAAGATTATAGTGGATACATACGGAGGGTACGCGCGTCACGGCGGCGGAGCCTTCAGCGGCAAGGATCCTACAAAGGTGGACCGTTCCGCTGCGTATGCTGCGCGACACGTGGCAAAGAATCTCGTTGCGGCGGGGCTCGCGGATAAATGCGAGGTGCAGCTGGCTTATGCCATAGGCGTGGCAAAACCTGTGTCGGTATTCGTGGATTCATACGGAACGGGAAGGCTCCCGGATGAAAGGCTTGCCGAGATCGTAAACGAGCATTTTGATCTGAGACCGGCGGCCATAATAAAAAGACTGGAGCTGAGAAGGCCTATATACAGACAGGTGGCCGCATACGGACATTTCGGCAGGACAGATATAGACCTTCCGTGGGAGAGACTTGATAAGGTTGATGAACTGAGAAAGGAGATTTAGATGGGAGTTAAGGTGGCAAAGTTTGGAGGATCATCTGTAGCTGATGCTCTCCAGATAGAAAAGATAAAGAATATAATAGACGGAGACAGCGATATAAAGTATATAGTGGTTTCCGCTCCGGGAAAGCGATTTGACGAGGACAGCAAGGTCACGGATCTTCTGTATCTCTGCAAGACACATATAGAGCATAAGATACCTTATGAGCAGATATTCCAGGTGATATGGGACAGATTCAGAGCTGTGAAGATAAACCTGGGCCTGGACATGGATCTTGACGGAGAGTTCGAGGCCATAAGGAAAAGCATAGAGGAAGGGGCTTCAGCCGACTATATAGCCAGCAGAGGAGAATATCTGAACGCCATGATAATAGCGGCATACCTTGGCTGCGATTTTATAGATTCCGCATCTCTTGTAAGGTTTGACGAAAAAGGGCGGTTCATGGAAGAACTCACGGACAAAACCGTGAAAAAGGAGCTGGCAAAGCATGAAAAGGCCGTAATACCGGGATTTTACGGATCAAGGACAGACGGCAGCATAGAAACGTTTTCAAGAGGAGGCTCTGACATAACGGGAGCCATAATAGCAAGGGCCGTTGAAGCGGATGTATACGAGAACTGGACCGATGTGTCGGGATTCCTTATGGCGGATCCGAGGATAGTCGATGATCCGAGACCTATAAGCACCATATCCTATAAGGAGCTGAGAGAGCTTTCATATATGGGAGCATCGGTGCTTCACGAGGATGCCATATACCCTGCCAGGGTGGCGGATATACCTATAAATATAAGGAACACCAACAGGCCGGACGATCCCGGCACCATGATAACCTCAGAACCGGCAAAGCTTGAGGAGGGACAGATAATAACAGGCATAGCGGGAAGCAAGGACTTCACGGTCATAGCCATATACAAGAATTTCCTCAGCAGCGAGAGAGGATTCATAAGGAGGATGGCCGGAATACTTGAGGACTATGACATAAGCATTGAACATGTACCTACAGGTATAGACACCCTGTCGGTGGTAATATCCAACAAGGCTGTTGACGGCAGACTGGATGAGCTTATGGACGAGTTTGAAAGACAGCTCAAGCCTGATCATATTGAAGCGTTTGAAGATATGGCTCTCATAGCCACAGTGGGATACGGCATGTCCTTCAGACCGGGAGTTTCGGCCAGACTGTTTACAGCCCTTGCCGATGCCGGTGTCAACATAAGGATGATAGACCAGGGGTCCAGTGAGATGAACATCATAGTGGGAGTCAAGAACAGAGATTTTGAAACAGCCATAAAGGTCATATACGACGCCTTTGTATTTTAGATAACCGTATATCGCTCGGAAAGGGGGCAGAAATATGAGTTTAATGGAAAAAATATTCGGAGATCTCAACGAAAAGGAAGTCAAAAAGGTCTCCAAAATAGCTGACAGGGTAATGACGTACGATGAGGAGATGCAGAAGCTTACCGATGAGCAGCTCAGGGGGAAGACAGATGAGTTCAGACAGAGGATAAAAGACGGCGAGACCCTTGACGATCTTCTGCCGGAAGCCTTTGCCGTGTGTAGGGAAGGCGCGTGGAGAAGTCTGGGAATGAAGCATTTTTATGTACAGGTCATAGGCGGGATAGTGCTCCACCAGGGCAGGATCGCGGAGATGAAGACCGGTGAAGGAAAGACCCTTGTCGCTACGCTGCCGGCATATCTCAACGCTCTTGAGGGGAAGGGCGTTCATGTGGTAACTGTCAACGACTATCTGGCAAAGCGTGACATGGAATGGATGGGAAAGCTTTATGCGTTCCTGGGACTCAAGGTCGGCTGCATAGTCCACGGTATATCAGAAGACGAGAGAAGAGAGGCATACAGGGCGGATATAACATACGGCACCAATAACGAGTACGGCTTTGATTATCTTCGCGACAATATGGTGATCTACAGGGAGAAGATGATGCAGAGGGATCTCAACTATGCCATCATAGACGAGGTCGACTCAATACTCATAGACGAGGCGAGAACGCCTCTGATAATATCCGGCAAGGGAAACAAATCCACGGATATGTATATGAGAGCTGACAGCTTTGTAAAGACTCTTAAGAGAGACGAGGACTTTACGGTAGAGGAAAAGGATAAGCAGGTGGCTCTCACTGAGGAAGGCGTGGCCAAGTGTGAGAAATATTTCGGAGTGGAGAATTTTTCCGATCCTGAAAACATGGAAATAAATCATCATGTGCTGCAGGCTCTCAAGGCGCGCAACATGATGAAAAGGGATGTGGACTACATCAAAAAGGACGGAGAGATCGTCATAGTAGACGAGTTTACGGGGCGTCTCATGTTCGGCAGAAGATACAGCGACGGTCTCCATCAGGCCATAGAGGCAAAGGAAGGCGTGCTTGTGCGCTCGGAATCAAAGACACTCGCCACCATAACTCTCCAGAATTACTTCAGAATGTATCAGAAGCTGGCCGGAATGACAGGCACGGCCAAGACAGAGGAAAGCGAGTTCAGAGATATATACAACATGGATGTAGTGGTGATCCCGACGAATAAGCCTGTTATAAGAGAGGATCTTCAGGACGCGGTATATACAACGGAACGCGGGAAATACAAGTCCATAGTGGATATGGTCGAGGAAGCCCATAAAAAGGGACAGCCTGTTCTCGTAGGTACCGTTTCCATAGAAAAGTCGGAGATAATAGCCAATGCTCTCAAGAAGAGAGGCATAAAGGATTTCAATGTACTGAACGCCAAGCAGCATGAAAAGGAGGCTCAGATCATAGCGGAAGCCGGAAGACTGGGTGCCGTTACCATAGCCACAAACATGGCCGGGCGAGGTACGGATATAATCCTGGGGGGAAACCCGGAGTTTGAAGCAAGAAGGAAGATGAAGGAGCTGGGATATGACGATGAGGCGATAGCATTTGCCACCAGCTTCGTACAGAGCGACGATCCTGAGCTGATGAAAGCCAGGGATGAATTTAACAGACTCCATGAGGCGCTGAAGGAAGAAAGAAAGGAAGAGCAGGACAAGGTGCGGGAGCTGGGAGGCCTCTGCATAGTAGGTACTGAAAGACATGAATCGAGAAGGATAGACAATCAGCTCAGAGGACGTTCCGGAAGGCAGGGCGACCCGGGCGTCACAAGATTCTGCATATCCATGGAAGATGATCTCATGAGGCTTTTCGGCGGAGACAGGATGCAGTCAATTGTCAGAAGAATGGGCGTTGAAGAGGATGAGGCCATAGAAGCGGGGATGATAACAAGGCGTATAGAGGATGCCCAGAAAAAGGTGGAAGGCAAGAACTTTTCCATAAGAAAATATGTCCTCCAGTACGACAATGTAATGAACAAACAGCGTGAGATAATATACGGGGAGCGAAAAAAGGTCCTCTTCGGCGAAAATCTGAGAGAGGACGTTGTTTCAATGACTCATGAACTGATCGATCAGGTGGTCGATCCCGTTGTAATGGCTTCAAAATTCCCTGAGGAATGGGATTTTGAAACTCTCAACAAAGGACTGGGTAAGATAACTCCGAGATTCGTTCCTTTAAGCTTCAGCGAGGATGAGCTTGCCGATATGGATGAAGGAAGCCTCAGGGAGAGGATATACGATGATTTTGAGGAGCTTTACAGGGCAAAGGAAGATGAGATAGGGAAAGACAGGCTGAGAGAAGTGGAGCGTATGATCCTCATAAGAGTTGTCGA
>CAWVKQ010000098.1:0-7158 GCA_963929955.1 Bacillota bacterium | reverse complement strand
AGCTCTTTGAACCTTTCTACGCTTTCCTCCTCGTGGCAGAAGACCTTTACGACCTTCTGTCCCTCAACCATTTCTTCTATGTATCCGTTTACGGCTCCCAGATCCTTTTGCTGATCCATGAAGTATTTTCCCGCCTTCCTGCTCAGCTTCAGGCTGACGACAGTCATTATCACCACCATTATGAGAGTTATGACCGTAAGCGGTATGTCCAGGGCTATCATGCTCACCAGAGTTATTACCATCGTTATTACCGAATTGAGCACCTGAGGCATACTCTGGCTCATAAACTGTCTGAGAGTGTCAACATCGTTTGTATACACTGACATTATATCTCCGTGTGCGTGGGTGTCAAAGTACTTTATCGGAAAGGATTCCATATTGCTGAAAAGCTCTGTCCTTATGTTCCTCATCGTGCCCTGACTGATGTTTACCATTATCCTGTTATATGCGTAGGCGCATATTATACCTGCCCCGTATATGCAGGCCAGCCTTATCAGAGCCTCTGCCAGAGGCGTAAAGTCCTTAACGTCAGCCTGAGTGAGGGGAACTATGTAATCGTCTATGAGGCTCTGCATGAACAGGGTTCCTATAAGCGTTGCCAGAGCCGAGCCGATCACGCACAGAAGCACTGCTATGAGCGAGAATTTATATCCGTTTATCATGTATTTCAAAATCCGTCTCATATGGCATCGCCTCCTTCCGAAAGTACAGGCTGGTCAAAGTCTCCTCCGCCCTTTATCTGCATCTCGTATATGTCTCTGTATATCTCATTCTCCTTCAGGAGTCTTTCATGAGTGTCGAACCCGTTTATCCTCCCCTCATCCATCACTATGATCCTGTCGGCCTTCTCAACGCTCGATATCCTCTGTGATATTATCAGCTTCGTTGTCCCCGGTATCTTCTCTGCAAAAGCCTTCTGTATGGAAGCATCTGTTGCGGTGTCAACAGCGCTTGTGGAATCGTCCAGTATGAGTACCTTTGGTTTTTTAAGCAGCGCCCTCGCTATGCACAGCCTCTGCTTCTGGCCTCCCGATACGTTCGTTCCTCCCTGCTCTATGTATGTGTCGTATTTATCCGGAAAGCTCTCTATGAACCCGTCGGCGCAGGCCTGTCTGCAGGCTTCCCTGCATTCCTCCAAAGTAGCGTCATCCTTTCCCCATCTGAGGTTTTCAAGTATTGTTCCAGAAAAGAGTACGTTTTTCTGAAGCACCACAGATACCCTGTTCCTCAGAACGTCTATATCGTAGTCCCTGACGTTCACGCCTCCCACATATACCGATCCCTCGTCAGTGTCGTACAGTCTGCTTACAAGGCTCACGAGACTCGACTTTCCGGAGCCGGTGCCTCCGATTATCCCTATGGTTTCCCCTGATTTTATATGAAGGTCTATGTCTTTCAGAACATCCTCGCCGCTTCCATGCTTATATGAAAATGACACGCCGTTAAAGTCTATGCTTCCGTCATCCACCTCCATGACCGGATCCTCGGGATTCACTATATCGGCTCTTTCATTCAGCACCTCCGATATACGCCTGCAGCTTGCGAGGCTCATGGTTATCATGACGAATATCATCGACAGCATCATGAGAGACATGAGCACGCCCATTATGTAGGAAAACATTGAAGTGAGCTCCCCTGTAGTGAGGTTTCCGGCCACTATGAACCGGGCTCCGAACCATGACAGGCATATGACGCTGCCGTATACGACGAACATCATGACAGGAGCGTTGAGCGCTATGAGCCCTTCGGCCTTGACAAAGAGCCTGTACAGATTCTGGACAGCTTTCATGAACTTTTCCTTTTCGTGATCCTCTCTCACAAAAGCCTTTACGACTCTTATTGCAGAAACATTCTCCTGGACGCTGGCATTGAGATCGTCATATCTTTTGAACACCTTGTCGAATATCTTGACTGTCTTCACCATGAGTATCGCAAGCGCAGCTGCCAGTATGGCTATGGCACCCAGGAATATGACGCTCAGATCCACATTGATAAAGAAGCACATTCCCATGCTGCATATGAGCATGAGAGGAGCCCGTACCGCGATCCTTATTATCATCTGATAGGCGTTCTGCACATTCGTCACATCTGTGGTCATCCTTGTTATCAGTCCCGCTGTGCTGAACTTGTCAATGTTTGAGAATGAGAATGTCTGTATGTTTTCGTACATTCCCTCTCTGAGATTACAGGCAAATCCCGAAGATGCCAGAGCCGCGTATCTTCCCGCCAGAGCTCCGAACACCAGACTGAGAAACGCCATCACAAGCATTATGATTCCGTAAAAGAAAACCTTACCCATGTCCCCCGCTTCTATCCCGTCATCTATTATGGCTGCGGTTATAAATGGAATGAGCACTTCCATGAATACCTCCAGCGCCGTAAATAAAGGTGTAAGCAGGGATGCCCTTCTGTATTGCTTTATCTGACCCAAAAGCGTCTTTACCATTTTGCTTCCTCCTTTACTGCGTGTATTTGCATACATATCTATTTTACTCCTTTTGCCTTGCTTGTGAATTCAAAAAATGTTATTATTAATAAAAATTATTTATCAATTACAAGAGGTGATATTATGAATACATTCCAGCTCAAATGCTTCCTGACGGTTACCGAGACCCTGAATTTCGCCAGGGCCGCCCAGCTTCTCAATATAACGCAGCCGGCGGTGACTCACCAGATACGCTCCCTTGAAAACGAGCTCAACGTAAGGCTGTTCAAGCGCACCACCAGAAACGTGGAGCTTACTCACGAAGGACAGCTCTTCATAAACGATGCATCGGGAATACTCAGCATATCAAGAAGAGCTGTACAGCGTTTCAACAGCCCGTCATCCGAAAGCATACAGAGCTTCGCCATAGGCAGCCACAATCACGCCACACTCTTCATGCTGTCGGGCATCCTCAGAGAAATGGCCTCATCTCACAGCGGGCTCCGTCCCCATCTTAAAGCAGTCCCCTTCCAGTTCCTGTACCGCCTTCTCGAAGATGAAGACGTGGACGTTATCATAGGCTTCAAGGAAACAGACACAAAATCAGCCCCTTACATATATAAGGAGCTGACAAAAATACCCTTCGTATGTATATGTTCAGAGGAAAAGAAAGCAGCCTCTCTTGCAGCGGCCACTCCCGACAACATAAAAGATGAAAAGCTTATACTGAGCAGAACTCCCGTATCCTCGTCAGGCATCGACCGCATCCAGCGCCGCTTTGCCGAAAACCGCCCCATATCCGACCTTCATTTCTGCGAATCGGCGGAGGAATCCATGGTACTGGCGCAGTCAGGCTTTGGCATTGCCGTCATGCCCGAGCTTTTCATACCTCCTTACTTTCCCCTTGCCCGCATACCTGTAGCGGATGCGGAGCCTGCCTCCTTTGGAGCGTATTACAAGACGCTCAGAGGGAATCCTCTGCTCAGGGAATTTATTTCGCTGGCCGAAAGCGCCTTCACCGGTTCCTGACACGATGCAGGCATCATCCGGATATTATTCCTCCTCCAATGACGATATCTCCGTCATAGAATACTATTGACTGCCCCGGCGTCACAGCCCTCTGAGGCTCTTTGAAGGTCGCCAGTATCCTTCCCCCTCCGGCATCCTCTATGACTGCCTCCGCCGGAGGAGCCGCGTATCTGATCTTCGCCTTTACCCTCATGCTCTTTGCCGCGCTTTCCTCAGTGCTTCCGTATTCCCGTCCCTCTATGATATTGCTGTCGGATATGACTCTTGCCGAAAACAGCTCATCTCTTTCTCCCAGCACTACTCTGTTTTTTTCGGCGTCGATACTGACTGCGAACACAGGCTTCCCGGCAGCCACGCCAAGCCCCTTTCTCTGTCCTATGGTATAATTCTGTATGCCTTTATGTCTTCCTATGACATTTCCCGCAGTATCAGTGAAGTCGCCCGGCGGGAACGTCATGCCTCTCTCCCTCAGGAAATCTCTGTAATCCTTTCCCTCTTCTATGAAGCATATCTCCTGGCTGTCTTTTGCCTCGGAGTTTTCCATTTTTCTCTCCCGTGCGGCTGCCCTGACCTCCTCCTTGCCGGCCGCTTCTCCCAGAGGGAGTATCAGCCTTGATATGATCTCCTGCCCAAGCCTGTACAGCATATAGGACTGATCCTTCTTTTCACTGGCTCCCTTTTTTATATGCCAGATGTTTTTTCTGCTGTCAAAGAACGTTCCGGCGTAGTGGCCTGTCGCTATATATGAAGCGTCCCTCTCGTCTGCCGCTTCCTTCAGGGCTGCGAACTTTACGAGCGGGTTGCACATTATACATGGATTTGGCGTCCTTCCACGCATATACTCGCTGCAGAAGGGCGCTATAACCTTTTCCTCGAAGCGTTCCGTAAGATCCCTGTATATGAAATCTATTCCCAGCTGCATGGCGGCTCTTTCCGCCTCTTTGTGTCCCTTCGTCATTTCTCCGGATGACGTTCCTGTATTGACGTCAAAATAAAGCCCTGTGACGTCATACCCTTTTTCCATGAGAAGCAAAGCGGCGGCAGTGCTGTCCACTCCGCCGCTCAGTCCCAGTATTACACTTTTATTCTTCCGGTATGTCATGATGATCCTCTTCCACGTCAGGGTCGAATCCTTCAAGTCCCTTGTATGTCTTCCCTGTCTTCTGAGCGTAATCGTATATGGCCGCCTTTATCGCATGCTCTGCCAGAACGGAGCAGTGAAGCTTCACAGGAGGCAGCCCTCCGAGCTCCTCCACTATCTTCTTGTTTGAAAGCTCCAGAGCCTTGTCCACGCTCATGCCTATTATCATATCTGTCGCCATGCTGGATGAAGCTATGGCGCTGCCGCAGCCGAATGTCTTGAACTTGGCATCCGTTATCCTGTCATCCTCATCTACCTTTATCGATATCTGCATCATGTCTCCGCATACGGGACTTCCGTATGTTCCTATACCGTCAGCGTTTTCTATGATACCCACATTGTGAGGATTCATGAAATGCTCCATTACCTTGTCGTTATATAATGCCATTCTGTCACCATCCTTCCTGTCCCGTAACAGGAGACAGCTCTCTGAGCCTTTCAACTGTCTTCACGAGGACCTCTACTGCGTAATCTATATCTTCCTTTGTGGTAAAATCTCCTACAGTGAACCTTACCGTACCGTTCATCCTTGTCACCGATACTCCTATGGCCTCAAGCACATGGGACGGAGACAGAGACTTCGATGAGCACGCTGATCCCGTTGAAACGCTTATTCCGTTCCTGTCCAGCATCAGCAGTATTGCCTCTCCCTCTATATAGTCAAAGGACACATTCAGGTTGCCCGGATGTCTGCTCCCGGCAGGGCCGTTGAGCTGTACGTCAGGTATCCTGCTTTTTATCTGCTGCCAGAAATCATCCCTAAGGCTCCTGCTGTGCTCTATATGGCTGTCCAGATTTTTCATGGCAAGCTCAGCCGCCT
This sequence comes from Bacillota bacterium, assembly GCA_963929955.1. GTDB lineage: Bacteria > Bacillota > Clostridia > Peptostreptococcales > Anaerovoracaceae > Lentihominibacter. The sequence continues at coordinate 1,743 of CAWVKQ010000098.1, read as the reverse complement.
TGCCGAATCCCACTATACCGGCAGTATTTTCCGTCCCGGCTCTCTTCTTGCTTTCCTGGGCCCCGCCGTGCATGAAGTTCGAGAGCCTTGTGCCCTTTCTCACATATAGCGCGCCGACACCCTTCGGTCCGTATATCTTGTGGGCTGACATTGACATGAAATCAACGCCGAGCTCCCTGACGTCGATAGGGACATTCCCCAGAGCCTGTACTGCGTCCGTATGAAAGAGCACGCCTCTTTCCTTTGCTATGGCCGCAAGCTCCTTTATCGGCTCCACTGTTCCTATCTCGTTGTTTACCATCATTATGCTTACCAGCACCGTATCGTCCCTTATTGCTTTTTTCAAGTCCTCCGGATCCACGAACCCTTCGCGATCCACATCAAGATACGTGATCTCAAAGCCGTGCTTTTCCAGATATTCGCACGTATGCAGCACCGCGTGATGCTCTATTCTGCTGGTTATTATATGCTTTCCCCTGTTTCTCAGATTGTCGGACACCCCTTCGATTACCCAGTTGTCGGCCTCTGTTCCGCACGAAGTGAAAAAGACCTCTCTGGGCTCAGCGTTTATAAGAGCAGCTACTCTTTCTCTTGCGGTATCCAGTCCCTTTTTAGCTTCAAGACCCGGGCCGTAAAGACTCGACGGGTTGCCGAACATGCTGCTGAAATAAGGTATCATCTCCTTTACGACCTCATCCTTTACAGGCGTTGTCGCCGAATAGTCCAGATAAACCTGTCTCATGCTGATTCTCCTATCTATATCAATTATGTACACTTTCTCACATCTCTATATTATACCATTTTGATGAAGATTGCAATACATTATTTGATATTCATTGAGATCAGGCGATATCCGTCCCCTCCCTTCTCGGCGCCCACATGGTAGCTCTCCTTAAATCTGTACTCTCCCTCGCTCCCATCGCATGTCCACTCTATCTCCACTCCGAAAGCCGCGGTATCGTAAAGGCTGCTGGTTTTCTCCGTTTTCAGTATATCCATGGATCTGACCTCGTCCCATTCGCTGTCCCTGTATTTCTTCATAATATCCACATCTCTTTCATAAAGCTCCTCTGCCTCGATATGCCTCAGCTTTTCCCGTCCTGCCTCGTATGATATGTCTCCCTTTAAGACGCTGCTGATCACAGCGGTCCTGTCTGTAAGAAGCTCCCTCACCGCTCTCTCCGCCGGATCCTCCCCCATTCCCATAAGAGCTGTCGCCGCAGCGCATACTGCCGCGCCTGCCGCTATAAGTCTCAAGTATCCCTTTTTCATGAAGCACCTCCCCTTAGGGATACTATAAGACTAAAACAGCGGGAAAATCCACGTTTCCCGCTGTCGTTTAGAGGCTATTTTTGTCCTTTTTCCTCTTTTATCTTTTTCAGCTCCTCAGGAGAGAGGTCCTCAACGAACTTTATTCTGTCCAGATGGCCTCTGAAATGTTCTCTGAATTTTTCTATATACTCCTTTCTCAGATCAGCCTGCTCCTTTTTTTCTTCCTCGCTGAGACCCTCGCTCTTTGCCTTTCTGGAAAGATGATTTATCCTGTCTATTTTTTCTTTTTCCAGCATTTATCTCACCTCACGTCCTTCATCTGATTATATACTATACCATACGGGAGCCTGTAAGTCCACGGCATGCAATAATATTATCATACATGTGTCAATAACAAGCGAAAATGTCACCCCCAAAGGTAGTTAATTATCGAGCAAAAATGTCACCCGCCCAAATTGAGTGGGGCGGGTG
>CAWVKQ010000097.1:0-31721 GCA_963929955.1 Bacillota bacterium | reverse complement strand
TCCTGTTCGTCAGGCTACGATTTCGCTATCCCTTCTTCTCGCCCATACCTCACGATATGAACCTTGGGAGTCGCTTTCAGGTTCGTCGGCAACTACGCCCTTTGTGGACTTCCACCACAGACTGACGGCATGCCCGTCATACTATGCAAAAGCCCAGCCTCTTCATAACTCGAGGCTGGGCTTTTTTTCTTTCATCGGCTCATCGATTTATCGTTCGGATACTATGCTGTCGGATCGGCAGGCTCAGGTATTCTTTCCACGATAACATTCATGAGACTGTCAGTGCACTTGAGCGGATCAGCGAACACGCCGTTTCCTACAGGAACGAGTCTCGCTTCTTCAGTTGGAGTCAGGACTCCGCCCAGTATCTCGCCTACTTCCGCATACTTGTATCTAGGGACCGTATCGTCCATCTCATCGGAAATATCAGCAGTGCTTTCCCAGTCATAGTCCACTTCATATACATGGGCTATCTCAGCTGCGACCTCCCAGTTGCTGAGGGCCACTCCTTCGTCTATGGCAGCCTGCACCAGCTGCATCCTTCTCTCTGTGTTCGTATATGTTCCGTCTGTTGAAGCGAATCCCGTACCGGGTATCACCACGTCAGCCTTTGCAGCGAGAGCTGTCATATGAGTATCGCATACGGCGAGAAACTCAAGAGCATCCGTATCTATATCCGCCTCTTCGCCAAATACCACCAGGGCTTTGAGTCCTTCCAGACTCTCGGCTCCGGCCTTTATTCCCATGTCCACAAGACCCTGTGAATTATTCTTGGCCTTCACCTGGAGTATACCGTCTCTAGGGCTTCCTATATGTCCGCTGGCAAGAGCTATATCAGCAAGAAGCGTAGCAGCCTCCTGAGTTATCATGTTCTGATTGAACACGATCATGGCCTTCTTTGCCGACATATACATCTCGGCGATTTCAGCAGCCTCCTCACCTACGGTCACATCGGAAAGGCCTGCAGCGAATTCTTCATATCCTGCCACATTCCTGCCCTTTTCACTGTCCGCTACAGCCTTTGCTATCTGCCTTACGAATGAAAGGTCGTTATCCGTATACACCTCTTTTGTGAGGTATCCCATCCTCTGAGGGTACCCGGCAGGGTTTACGAGTATCACCTTGACGCCTCTCTCGGCAGCCTGCTTCATCTTGAGCTGTATTACAGGATTGTCTGTTGCATTGAATCCAACAGCCAGTATCACTCCTGTGGACAGGAGCTCGTCAATCGTATTAGGTGAAGCATCGTGGCCTATGACAGGCTCGATGCCGCTCTTTCTGCTGTTCATGCAGAACACCCCGGCTCCCATTGCTTCCGCCATTTTCTTTATGGCATAAGCCTCTTCGTTTGTGTATCTGTCTGAAACAGCCACGCCTACGGCTCCTTTTGAGTATCTGGCTGCCACTGCCTGGCATTTCTTCGCGATCATAACAAGCGCCTCATGATAATCGGCTTCTCTGAAATCGCTTCCATCCTTTATGAGCGGCTCCTCCAGCTTATCCTCCAGCATGGAGCAGTCAAACCCCCATTTGCCCTTTCCGCAGGCAAGGCCCTGATTCACTGCGCCTTCCTTGTCAGGATTTGCCTTTATGAGCATGTCTCCGCAGCTTTCCAGCTTCAGGCTGCAGCCTACGGAGCAGTATGAGCATGTAGTGTCCGTCTCAACTGTAGCTACAGGAGTCTCCTTTATCATGGTTGTTCTCTCCTGGAGAGCGCCCGTAGGGCATACGCTCACGCACTGTCCGCATGATACGCATCCCGACTGGATGAGCGGTTTTTCCATATTAGGCATCACGACAGTGTCGAATCCTCTGTGCACAAGACCCAGAGCTCCTACTCCCATGACCTCGTCGCATACTCTTACGCAGAGACCGCAGAGTATACACTTGTTAGGATCCCTCACTATGAACGGATGATCGTCTTCGTAATCCATCTGATGTTTTTCGCCCTTGAACCTTTCAGGATCCACATCGTACTGGTGAGCAAGATCTATGAGGCTGCATTCAAAATAGTCATGACATCCGCACTCAAGGCATCTCATGGCTTCCGCTTCAGCCGCCTCAGGTGAATATCCGTCAGGTATTACCTCGCTGAAATTGTCACGTCTTTCCTCAGGGGAAAGCTGAGGCATCTGAGGTCTGCACATCCTCTCTCTGTCCTCAAATGTCTTCTCCGTTATATCGTCTCTCTCAACAAAGTAAGGAGCCTCGTATCTTATGGTCTCGCCGGCCAGATAAGCATCTATTACCTCTGAAGCCTTCTTTGCGTCAGCTATGGCTTCAACGGCTATGGATATCTTGTCGTTTCCGCAGTCTCCGCCTGCGAAAACGCCCGGTATGCTTGTCATGAATGTTTCAGGATCATAGGCTATGGCGTTCTTTCTCGTCTTGTCACAGTCGAATATTGACGCATCTACAGCCTGGCCGATAGCCAGTATCATATTGTCTATTGCTATAGTCTCTGTCTTCCCCTCAACCGGTACAGGTCTTCTTCTGCCGGATTCATCAGGCTCGCCCAGCTCCATGACCTGAAGGACAACTTCCTTGACATGGCCGTTCTCGTCCTTTATGACCTCCAGAGGATTTGTGAGGTTCTTGAATATAACGCCTTCTTCCTCAGCCTCTTCGATCTCCACCATGTCGGCAGGCATCTCGTCCTTTGTCCTTCTGTATATATTGTAAACCTCTTTCGCTCCCAGTCTTACGGCTGTTCTGCAGGCGTCCATCGCGGTATTTCCTCCGCCTACTATGGCGACCTTCTCGCCAAGATCGATATCTTCGTTTCTGACTACCTTTCTCAGGAAATCTATGCCGCCTATAACGCCCTCCGCGTCTTCTCCCTTGCAGCCCACGCCTGTAGATACCCATGCTCCTATTCCCAGAAGCACTGCGTCAAAGTCGTCTCTGACAGTCTCGAAAGGAATATCCACTCCTATCTTGGTATCTGTTATTATCTCCACTCCCATCTTCTCAATGGTGAGGATCTCGTCATCCAGCACTTCCTTCGGAAGTCTGTACTCAGGTATGCCGTATCTCAGCATACCTCCGGCCTTAGGCATGGACTCGAACACGGTAACATCATGACCCATCTGTCTCAGGAAGTAGGCTGCCGAAAGACCCATAGGGCCTCCGCCTATGACTGCCACTCTCTTTCCAGTAGGATCATCGCATTCAGGTATGAAAGCTTCCTCGCTCATAAGATCCTGGTCAGCCGCGAATCTCTTGAGCCACTGTATGGATACAGGCTCGTCTATGAGTCCCCTTCTGCATTTTTCCTCGCAAGGATGAGGACATACTCTTCCCAGTGAAGCCGGAAGAGGGATCTTGTCCTTTACAAGCTCTATGGCCGCTTCATATTCTCCGTTGGCTATAAGGCCGACATATCCCTGGCAGTCGGTGTGAGCCGGACATGCCAGCACGCAAGGAGGTCTGCAGTCTCCAACGTGATTTGAAAGGAGCAGCTCAAGGTTTGTCTTCCTCGACTCTACTACTCTTTCCGTATTGGTCCTTACCACCATTCCCGGCGCTATCTCAGTGGCGCATGCCTTGCAGAGCTTGGGGTTTCCCTCCACCTCGCACATGCATATGCCGCAGGCGCCGTATATCCTGGTTCTTTCGTCATAGCAGAGAGTTGGAATGAAAATGTCATTTTCTCTGGCAACCTCAAGAACCGTCTGACCCGGCAGACCCGTTACTTCTTTGCCGTTTATATTCAGTCTGAATTTATCCATTTCTTTTCCTCCTCCCTTATTTCTTCTCTATTGCGCCGAACTTACAGCTGTCCATACACTTGCCGCACTTGATGCACTTTGTCTGGTCTATGACGTGCTTTTCCTTGACTTTTCCGGAAATAGCATCCACAGGACAGTTTCTCGCGCAGAGAGTACATCCCTTGCAGGCGTCTGTTATGGTGTAGCTGATCAGCGCCTTGCAGGATCCTGCCGTGCATTTCTTTTTATAGATATGATCCTCGTATTCGTTTCTGAAGTACTTAAGGGTGGTGAGAACAGGGTTTGGCGCTGTCTGGCCCAGTCCGCACATGGAGCCGTCCTTAATTTTCATGGCCAGCTCTTCGAGTTTTTCGATGTCGCCGTCCTCTCCCTCTCCGTTCGTTATTCTCTCCAGGATCTCCAGCATCCTCTTTGTTCCTATCCTGCAGTAGTTGCACTTGCCGCAGGATTCGTCTCTCGTAAAGTTGAGGAAATACCTTGCCATGTCCACCATGCAGGTGTCCTCATCCATTACTATCATACCCCCGGAACCTACTATGGCTCCTGTCTTTGTTATGTCCTCATATGTTACGGGAGTATCTATGAGCTCTGCCGGAACGCAGCCTCCGGAAGGTCCTCCCATCTGTACGGCCTTGAACTCCTTGTCGTTCTTTATGCCGCCGCCTATGCCGAATATAACGTCTCTTAACGTAAGACCCATAGGCACCTCGACGAGTCCGCCCTTCTTGATCTTTCCGGCCAGAGCGAATACCTTTGTCCCCTTGCTCTTTTCCGTTCCCATATCTCCGAAGGCTTTTCCTCCGTTGTATATGATCCACGGAACGTTTGCCAGTGTCTCTACGTTGTTTATATCGGTAGGTCTCTGCCAGTATCCCTTTGCCGCAGGGAAAGGCGGCTTGAGCCTAGGCATTCCCCTTTCTCCCTCAAGGGAGGCTATGAGGGCTGTTTCCTCGCCGCATACGAAGGCTCCGGCTCCGGCCTTTATCCTGAGGTCAAAGTCGAATCCGCTTCCCAGTATGTTCTCTCCAAGGAATCCCTTTTCTCTTGCCTGAGCCATGGCTATCTCAAGCCTCTTTATGGCGAGAGGATATTCGGCACGGCAGTATATTATGCCTTCGTTTGCTCCCATGGCATATCCGCCTATTATCATTCCTTCTATGAGGGAATGAGGGTCGCCCTCAAGGACCGATCTGTCCATGAATGCACCAGGATCTCCTTCGTCGGCGTTACAGACCAGATACTTTCTGTCTCCTCTGTTCTCCTTGGCGGCGTTCCATTTGAACCATGTAGGGAATCCCGCTCCGCCTCTTCCTCTGAGACCCGATACCTTTATTTCCTCGATGACATCCTCAGGGCTCATGGAATCAAGGACCTTCTTTATGGCCTTGTATCCGTCAGCCGCTATGTATTCATCTATTTTTTCCGGATTTATTATACCGCAGTTTCTCAGTACGACTCTCTGCTGCTTCTCGACAAACTGCTTGTCCTCGTCTGATATGGCCTGCTCTTCCAGCGGTCTGTGCCCCGCCAGATGCTGATCCACTATGCCTTCCACCTTGTCAGGCTGCACCTTGACGTATCTCGTCATGGATCCGTCGTCATCGTAAACGTCAACTATAGGCTCAAGGTAGCACGTACCTACGCACCCGGTGACGGACACTTCTGCGTCTATGTTCTTCTCCGCTATCTGCTTCTCGAATTCAGCGGCGGTCTTTTTGGCTCCGGTAGCTATACCGCAGCTTCCCTGTCCGATTACAACTCTCACTTCCGTCACCTCCTAAGCTCTTTCTCTTATTTCCGACAGTATCTTTTTCACGGAATCCTTGGTGAGGTTGCCGTAGGTCTCATCTCCCTCGGCGCTCTTTACCATCATTACGGGAGCCAGGGAACAGCACCCGAGACATGCCACGTTGTTCAGAGTGAACACTCCGTCCTCTGTAGTCTCTCCGTCCTTTATCTCAAGATACTCACACACGGCTTCTTCTATCATTTCAGAGCCGTTTACATGACATGCGGTACCCTGACACAGCATGATCAGATACTTGCCTATAGGCTTAAGTCTGAACTGGGCGTAAAATGTAGCTACACCGTAGATCTTCGCAGGCTTTATCCCGGTCGCCTCCGAAATGTAGTTTATGGCGTCAGCCGAAAGATAACCGTAGATATCCTGAGTCTTCTGCAGGATAGTTATCAGGCTGCCCGGTACCTTAGCATATTGCTCCAGAACAGGCTGAAGTTCCTTGAACTGTTCTGCCCTGTTTTGACTGCAATTGCATTCAAAACCATTCTCACTCATTTTCTTTCCTCCTAAAATTGCAATACATATATATCATATGAATGTTTTAATTGTACCATTGCAGGCATTAAAAAGCAACTGGCCTATTTAAGAAATTGCGTATTTCGAAACCAGTTACATCATTTAAATTGCAGGCTCCGCTGCATATCCTATTCCCCTGTGCATATTTACGGTCTCTTATATCGATGCTATGAAATATTCCAGAGCAAGCTCCTGACTGAACACTCCTGATTTTATGTTCTCGTCTACCCTGTAGACTTCTGCCAGCATTCTTCTCAGCTGCTCCCTGGAATACTGCGCCGCCACGGGAAGAGCCTTCTTCACCCGAAAAGGGTGGACGCCTGTCAGCTTCTGCATCTCTTCCAGCGACCTGCCCTCCTCTTTCATTTCCTTTATTGACAGTATGAGTTCCGTCTGGCTGGCGATCAGTCCAAGTACCTTGAAAACAGGCTCTCCGGAATCCAGTACGTTGTAAAGGAGCCTCAGAGCCTCGTCTTTTCTGTTCCTGCCTATGGCATCAAGCATGGCAAACACATTCGTTTCCGGGTTCTGAGAAAGGAGCGCTTTCACATCACCGGCCTTTATCTCGTCTTCGCTTCCGGCGATTATCTTCCTCAGATCGTTTTCCAGATTATAAAGGCTGTATTCTATGGCCCTGTTTCCGTATCCGCTCTCAGACATTATCAGATCCGTTACCGAAGGTCTGTACCTGAGCCCCGAAGCTCTGAGCCTTTTTTCTATGAATCCACGAAGCTGGCTCTCGTTCAGCTCGCCGAAATCGTATACCTTCCCGTATTTTTCCGCTCCGGCTCTTATCCTGTTCTTCTTCTTTTTGTCTTCGCTCTCTCCCGCTGTTATTATGAGAAGGCTTTCTCCCGGTACATTCGGGAAATATTCCGCAAGCTCTTTTGCGTCGTTTTCGGAAAACCCTCTCATCGCCTTCCCCGCAGCAGGCGCGAAATCCGGGATCACTACTACCTTTCTTTCAGACATGAGGCTTACGGTCTCAAGGCTCTCAGCTATCCTGCGCACCGTCGCATCCCCTTCCTCCAGGACAGTTAGATCCAGGGCTCTTGAGCTTTCCGACACGAACCTTTTTACGAGGACTGCTTCGTACCACTTCACGAGATACTCCTCCCTGCCGCACAGAAGTACGACAGAAGGGATGTTTCCTTCTTTGAGATCTCTCTCTATCGTCACAAAAGCGTGTTCCTTTTCCCTGATACGTTCCTTCAACGTTGCCTTCCTTTCCCGGAAACCGTCGCCACTGCAAATCTTCCTTCCTCAGCTGCTGTGATACCGATTGCTCCGTCTCTGTCGTTTCTGTATATAATTATACCTTTTCCCGTGTATTTTTCAATCACTCCTTCATCGGGATGACCGTAATTGTTCTTACCCACCTGAAATATTCCCAGAACCGGATCAGATGCTTCAGTGAAGCTTTCCGAATAGCTGTATCTGCTGCCGTGGTGAGAGGCTTTCAGTATATCTGTTTTTAATCCGCCCTCCCACATCTTCGCGATTTCATCCTGGCATTCCCCTTCCACATCTCCTGTAGCCGTAAAGCTAAGTTCCCTGAGACTGACCCGGATCACCAGGCTGGACTCGTTTTCATCTTCAGAGTCTGCGGCAAGCCTTTCGTATTCCTTATCGGATCGTCTCTCCGGCCACAGGATCCTGACCTCGCCGCCTCCTTCAAGCTCCACTGTATCGCCTCCTGCCACGTAAACGATGTCTTCGCTTCTCATGCCTGTCTCTTTCATTATTCGTCCTTCCATCGCTCTGCTCCCCTCGTACAGGAACAGCCTTTTTACCATCCCTTCCCTGCACAGCTCGGCTATTCCTTTGTAATGGTCTGTATGAAGATGCGTTATGAATGCGCCGTCCACCATCCTTACTCCGTTTTTCAGAAGATACGGCTTCAATACGCCCTTTCCCGTATTGTATCCTTCCTTTCCGCCCCCGTCGATCAGATAGTTTTCTCCTGCATCTGTTCTGAAATGCATACAGTCCCCCTGACCCACATCCACGAATATGACGTCCGCCTCCTCAAATCCGCTGTCCGCAGCTTTTCCGAAGGTCAGCGAAGCTGCCGCCGCGATGCATATGAACAGTATAAGGGCTTTTTTCTTTTTTCTCATTATCATGAGTCTGCCTTCCTCCGATGCGAATATGAGAAGGCTCAGATAGTAGGCTGCGAGAAATGTCTCTGCCGGACTCGTCACATTGAATACCGTCAGTCCTTCCGCCGCTGTGAGGGAATTTATCTCATCCAGCATTCCGCAAAGCCCCGCGGTGATACCGGCTGATGCATCAAAGAGGGGTCCACAGGTTTCACGGACAGCCATCATGAACATGCAGAGCGGCACTATCAGTCCCGTCAGGAATATGACTGGCACATTCACTACCGCGGCTGCCAGAGAAAAGCAGTTGAAATTATAGGCTATATAAGGCGCTATACCTGCCTGTACGGCAATGCTCACAGCGAACATTCCCGTATATACCCGTCTTACGAACGGAGATATGAGCGCTATGGTGAGCACTGCCAGGAACGACATCTGAAGCCCTGCGTTAAAAAGCTGCCAGGGATTTCTCGCCAGCATGATTATAAGTATGAAAAACGCCGCTGAGCTCAGATCATACCTTCTTCCGGTCACGGAAGCGAAGGAATGGATCCCAACCATCACTGCCGCCCTGACCACTGAAGGCGAAAATCCGGACATGACAGCATAGCAGAAAAAGAACCCTGAAGAAGATGCCACGAAGGCTTTCCCCTTTTTTCCGGGCCACAGCTTCCTGAAAACACCGTATATTATCCCTATGTGTAGGCCGCTCACGGAAAGTATGTGGGCAGTGCCGTTCTGCTGGAACTCCTCCATCGTATCCTCTTCTATACCCGTTTTCTCTCCGAACATTATTCCTCTTACGAAGCCTTCAGTCTCCTCGCCTGCCGCAGACTCCACGGCTTCGAGAAATTCTTCCCTGAACGTATGGAGCTCCCCGTAAAGCTTCCCTGAAAAGCTTTTTTCTTCGTTTTCGATAACATGTATTTTCTCCGAGTCCATGACCATGGTTATGCCGACGGATCTGAGATAGAGACTGTAATCGAAACACCCCGGGTTTCGCCTTCCCTGCGGCCTTTCCGGGATCCCCTCCGCCAGCAGGCGTTCGCCCGGTATAAGTTCGGTCTTGTTCCCGCCGTAGCAGTTTATCATTATGATGCCGCCTCTCGTATCAGGCCTGCCGTCTATGCATTCCACTGACATTTTTATCTGTATGTAATCGTCTCCCCTTGAGCTTTCCTTGTTCCATACCTGCACAGCCTGTCCTTCTATCACTGTGCGCTCTCCTTCCGCCTCCTCTATGGGCGGCCTGTTCTCTTCCTGTATAAAGAAGGAAGCAAACCCAGCCCAGCAGAAAACGGACATTGTAATAAGCGCTTTCTTCCCCGCACCGCCTTCGCGCATCAGGGAAACAGCCGTAAGAAGGGCCGCAGCTCCGAAACAGGCGGCAGCGCCCCAGAAATAAAAGACCATGATCGATGCGGACATGGCAGCAGCTCCGTAAAGGAACGGACGTCTCAACATATGCTCCTTACCTTTCCTCCACAGGTATAAGCGAAGCTCTTGTTTTTTACTTTATTTTGCCTTTTTATCCATTTTATTCCATTAAATCCTTTCTGTCAAGGAATTGTGAAACTTGCCTTATTTTCTTTAAATTTCAAAGTTGTTATGATATAATTAACCGTAATTATTTTTCACAGGAGGAAAGGATCTTGGCAGACAACTTCAACAACAATGATTTCAATAAAAACAAAGATGATATAGATGATTTCTTCGCCCAGTTCGACCAGCCTGTAAACGCCGGCCCGGCTGATCCTGCTCCGGAAGGCCGTTCTTCCGCCGGCAGGAGAAGCTCTTCCGGAAAAAGAAGCAGGCGAGGCATAACGGGAAGATCCGCATCGTCTGCGAAAAGAGGCGGCAGATCAAAACCGGCTTCGGCAAAAAGGAGCGCAGGCGACGGGGGCCGCGGAAGCGAAAGCAGGGGCAAAAGAGTCCTAAAGCTTGTATGTCTTGCTTTCATCGCAGTTATAATGGCTGTCGGGATATATGTAGGCATCGTGTTCGCCACCGCACCGGATGTGGACACCGACGACATATACTCCATGCTCTCACAGCGTTCAGTCATGTATGATGCCGACGGCAACGAGATAGAAAATCTGTATTTTTCCGACGGCAACAGAACAATAGTGGATTATGACGAAATACCTGAGGATATGATAAACGCCGTAGTTGCCATCGAGGACAGGAATTTCTGGGATCACAACGGCTTCAACTTCGTGAGGATGGCGGGAGCCGTCGTGGACAGCGTTTTCGGAGGCGGGCAGATAAGCGGCACCAGTACCATAACCCAGCAGCTTGCCAGAAATATATACCTCTCTGACATAAAGAGCCAGAGAAGCATAAGCAGAAAGCTCATGGAGGCTTACTGCACCATAATACTTGAAAAGAATCTGTCAAAGGAACAGATCATGGAGGCTTACCTGAACACCATATCCCTGGGCTTCAACTCCTACGGCGTACAGGCCGCGTCCCAGGCTTATTTCTCCAAGGATGTTCAGGAGCTGGATACGCTTGAGTGTGCGGCTCTCGCCGCCCTGCCTCAGTCACCTACCTCCTACGCTCTTGTGGTGGCTGACTACGAAGGCACGAACTCAAGCTCGCTTCCTACCATATCAAGCACCGATTCGGTCACATACCTCTATAACGGAGATATTTCCAAGACAAGACGTGATTCGGTGCTCAGCAATATGGCTGACGAGGGATACATAACAGCTCAGCAGAGGGACGATGCACTGGCCGATGATCTCAGAGGCCATATACGCATAGGCGTTTCTTCGGATGCCGATGCCTCGTCCTACTTTACGGATTATGCCATAGATGAGCTCACAGACGATATCATAGAGGAATACGGATATTCCTACGCTGACGCCAGGGATATGATATATACCGGCGGGCTTGAAATATACACGACCATGGATTCGAATATCCAGAACATCCTGGAGGAGGAATTCGCTGAGGACAACAACTTCGCAGGCATAGCCTATGTACGCCGCGACGGCGACGGTAATATCCTGGGAGAGAACGGAAATATACTCCTCTACGATGAATCCTACTATTTCAATGATGACGGACAGTTCACCCTTTCATCGGGAGAATACAGAGCCAATGACGACGGAGGCATAACGATCCTGAAGGACGGCCGGCTCAACATATATGAGACGGAGGTCAACGGAGAGCCTGACGTGAGCGTCGAATTCAAGGGAATGTACGTCAGAGAAGGCGGTACCTTCTACTTCATAGAAGGCGGTGCCCTGTCCATACCGCAGGGATACAAGACCATAGACGGCGACGGCAACGTTGTGATATCCGGACAGTTCTTCAAAGACTATCCTGAGTTCTTCGTAAAGAGCGGTGACAGCTACGTTGTAAGCAGCAACAATTACAGCCTCAAGCAGAAGGTGATCCAGCCTCAGGCCGCTTCTGTCATAATAGAGAACTCCACAGGAGAGATAAAGGCCATGATGGGAGGAAGAGGCACTTCCGGAAGAAGACTCCACAACAGAGCCACAAGTCCGAGACAGCCCGGCTCCTCAATAAAGCCTATATCTGTATACGGCCCTGCTCTGCAGATGAGCTTTGAATACGAAAGAGACAACCAGACCATGCGGCTTGATACCAGCGACGGCAGCGACTGGGGCGAATACATAACAGCGGGAAGCATAATAAACGATTCACCTATACAGTATAACGGAAGGTCATGGCCTAAGAACGTTTACAGCGGCTACAGAGGTCAGATGACCCTGAGACACGCTGTTCAGCAGTCTGTAAACACCTGCGCAGTCAAGACGTATCAGCAGATCGGCCCTGACTACTCCTCATCCATGCTCAAGAAAGTGGGAGTAACCACAGTACATGAGGAAGGAAAAGTAAACGACCTCAATCCTGCGGCTCTCGCTCTCGGCGGAATGACTGAAGGCATATCGCCTCTCGAGATGGCCGGCGCCTACACCACATTCGCCAACGGCGGCATCTACAAGGATCCTATATCCTACACGCGAGTACTCAATTCAGACGGCGAAACCCTCTTTGAGAAGACCGCTGATGAGGAAAGAGTATACAACGAAGGCGTAGCCTGGATCATGACAGACATAATGAGGACAGTAGTCACCAGCGGCGGCGGAAGCAACGCTGCCATAGGCTCACAGCCTGTAGCAGGTAAGACAGGTACCACATCCGACAAGTACGATATCTGGTTCTGCGGATTCACACCGCAGTACACATGCTCACTGTGGATGGGTAATGACATAAACCTGGATCTTACGGCAAGCAGCCCGTTCGTTGCTTCCTTCTGGTCCGAGATAATGTCAAGAGTCTGCGAGGGACTTCCTAGAGGCTCATTCTTCGAAAAGCCTGACAACGTTGAGACTGTGAACGGAGAGTATTACACCGACGGAACCTATTCAAGCGTAAAGATGAGATCCAGCGGCGGAAGCTCAACAGCAGGCTCCACAACCCAGAAGCAGACAACGGAAGCCCCGGCGACGCCTTCAACCACAACGACGGCCCCGCCGTCATCTCAAGCCACAACGACACAGCCTCAAACCCCACCTGAAGATGACCCGGCAGAATAACCGATTTCAAAAGCCGGATCCGAATGAGCTCGGATCCGGCTTTTTTATCTTATCTTCCTATCTCACTGATCTTGGATTGAACACCATCGATATGATATATCCCCAGCCGATTGCCGCTGATATGCCGCCTGCGGCAGCCTCCACGCCTCCAGTAACGGCAGCAAGAAGGCTTTTGTCAGCTCCTTCCATGGCTCCCTTTGCAAGATTGTATCCAAACCCCGGAAGAGGCACCCTGGCTCCCGCTCCCGCCAGCTCCACAAGAGGCTCATAAAGATGGAAAGCCTGGAGCACAGCTCCCGCAGTGACCAGTATCACAAGCACTCTCGGAGCCGTCAGCTTTGTGGCATCCATCATTATCTGTCCTATCACACATATGGCTCCCCCTGTAAGAAACGCATAGATATATTCCATTTCACACTTCCTCCCGCACCGCCTCCAGAGAAACCGCGTGAGCGATCCCCGGTATGGATTCTCCCTGCATGGGGCTTATGGTCGAAAGCAGCGCCCCTGTGGATATTATAAGAGCTCTGTTTACGGCCCCTCTCTCCATATTCTTGCACAAATACCCGCAGAAGACGGAAGCAGAGCAGCCGCAGCCGCTGCCGCCGCTGTTGTTCTCCCTGTCGGCTCTGTATATCATTGCGCCGCAGTCATCGTAGACTCTTTCTATTACTTCCCTTTTTACGCCGGCATCCAGAAGAAGATCCGCGACTATATCTCTTCCTATGAATCCCAGGTCTCCGGTTATGACAGCATCGTAATATCCCATATCACGCCCCGTATCCTCCAGATGATTCAGTATGGTGTCAACAGCCGCAGGCGCCATGGCGCTTCCCATCTGATTGGCGTCCTTTACTCCCGGATCTATCACCTTGCCTATGGTGCCGCTCTCAACTCTTATCGCTCTCAGTTTCCTCAAGCTTCCCGCCTCATCAGCCTGCTGTTTTACAACTCCCCCTTTTGAGCAGAGCAGGATCGCCCCGGCCGCCGTTGCTGTCATCTGGGCCGAAGGAGGTCTCTGATTCCCGTGTTCAAGAGGCATTCGAAACTGCCTTTCCGCTGTGCAGTAATGACTTGACGCGCCTGTCACCACATTGTCGCTGTATTTTCCGTCCACAAGCACAGATCCCAGTATGAGGGCTTCCGTCATGGTGGAGCAGGCTCCGTACATCCCGAGAAACGGTATGTGCAGATCCCTTGCCATAAACGAAGATGACATGAGCTGGTTCAGAAGATCCCCGCTGAGCATTGCGCCCACCTCGTCTCTGCTCTTTCCTCCCCTTCTTACGGCTTCCGTTACGGCTGTTTTCAGCATCCTGCTCTCAGCCTTTTCCCATGTATCTTCTCCGTAAATATCATCCTCAAGACATTTGTCGAACCATTTTCCAAGCGGTCCCTCGCCTTCCCTCTTGCCCCCTATGGAATACGCGCCCGCTATATACGGCCTGTTTTTGAACACCAATGTCTGCCTTCTCTTCATATCCGCGCCTCCTAAAGACCTGTTATCCTGTATACGAGACCTATTATCACCGACAGCGTTATACCTGTCACCAGCACCGGCCCTGCCACTGAAAACAGTTTTGCTCCCACCCCCAGTACAAGGCCCTCCTTTTTATATTCTATGGCCGGAGCCACCATGGAATTTGCGAATCCCGTTATAGGGACTATTACCCCGGCTCCCGCGAATTTTCCCACTGTGTCGAACCATCCCAGCCCTGTGAGCAACTGAGCCAGCATTATAAGTATTATCACCACGTAAGCGGCTGCTTCCTTTTCATCGAGTCCCGCTGCCATGAACCTGTTCTCGAGCCACATGGCAGCCGTGCATACAGCGCCTCCTACCGCGAAAGCCTTAAGGGCGTTCATAAAGTATCTCGGCTTTGGAGTGAACCTTTCCGTATATTTACCGTATGCTTTTGCCACATCTTCTTTCTTCACATGCTGCGGGCTGCCCGCAGCGGCATCATGATCCTTTTTTCCTTTTCCCGCCATGAATATCCCCTTATTCTCATGCATCTTTTTATGCTTTCTTCTTTACGCTTCCTTAGGTTATTATATCCACTGGCGCGATATTAATGTATGGAGGGCATTTTTCTGGAATAATTCTCTGAACTATGGCATAATAGCCTTATGAAAACGATTATTTTAGCCTCCTCATCTCCGAGGCGCATAAGTATGATGAAAGAACACGGGTATGATCCCCTCATAATCCCTTCCGGCGCTGACGAAACGCTTCCCTTTGACATGTCGCCCGAAGCATCCGTTATGTACACAGCGCTGAAAAAGGCCTTTGATGTCTGCGGGAAACCTGAAATAAACCGATGCGACGACCCTGTCATAGTTGCTGCCGACACGGTAGTTTATCTGGATCGCATCATAGGAAAGCCTGAAAGCCGGGATGAGGCATTCCGAACGCTTTCCGCCATGAGAGGAAGAGAACACCGCGTAATGACCGGAGTATGCGTCATCCGCCCACTGACCCTTCTCAAAACGTGCTTTTACTGTGTTTCCTCCGTTTATTTCGGTGATTACAGCGATGAAGAGCTGAGGCGATACGTTGATACAGACGAGCCTTATGATAAGGCGGGCGGATATGCCATCCAGGGAACCTTCGGCAAATACGTTGTCAGAGTTGACGGTGATGTGAACAATGTGATAGGTTTCCCATGGTTCATGGTGGAGCCGTACCTGCTTTGATACGAAAACGGGGCCTGCCCATCAGATCAGATACGATCGCTGACGGACAAGACCCCGTTCATTTTTTCACATATTCTCAGGATATGCCTTTACTGCTTTGTGGAGGCGTCATACAGAGCTTCCGCGTTATCCCATTCTTCTATTATTTCAGGTATAACCTTGTAAAGGTCTCCCACTATACCGTAGTCGGCAACCTCAAAGATCGGAGCATCCGGATCCTTGTTTATTGCCACTATGATATCCGAAGTCTGCATACCTGCAAGGTGCTGTATCGCTCCCGATATTCCGCAGGCAAAGTAGATCTTAGGCTTTACAGTGGTTCCCGTCTGTCCGACCTGATGAGAATGATCTATCCATCCCGCATCGACAGCGGCTCTTGATGATCCCACTACTCCGCCTACCTTGTCGGCGAATTTCTTTATCAGCTCAAAGCCCGAAGCATCTCCGAGGCCTCTTCCGCCTGAGCAGATTATGTCCGCATCTGTCAGCGATACCATTTCCTTTGCGGATTTTACGATATCTATTATCTTTGTCCTTATATCGCTGTCGCTTATGGCAGGCTTTACCTTTATTATTTCACCTGTAGCTCCGGGAACTCTTTCCAGCTTCTGCATTACGCCCGGTCTTACTGTAGACATCTGCGGCCTTGTTCTCGGGCATATGATGGTTGCCATGAGGTTTCCGCCAAATGCGGGACGAGTCATCTTGAGGCTCGTGTCCGGATCGTCCGGATCAAGATTCGATGTGTTGAGCGTCGTATTTTCATTGGCGTACTTTATGTAATTGGCGACCTTTACATCGAGGTGCGTACAGTCAGCGGTAAGCCCGGTATCTACTCTGGCCGCTACTCTCGGAGCCAGGTCACGGCCTATATGAGTCGCTCCGTACATAACGATCTCAGGCTTGTATTCCTCTATGGCATCCGTTATTACCTTTGTGTAGGCATCCGTGGTGTAGTGCTCAAGAAGAGGATCCTCTATGAGATATACGCTGTCAGCGCCGTACTCAAAGCACTCCTTTGCCAGAGACTCTATGCCGTTTCCGACCAGCAGCGCGCATACCTTCGTATCGTCGCTTATGTCTCTTGATAATTTATGGCCCTCTCCTATGAGCTCAAGGGCAACATTCATCAGCTTGCCGTCTCTTTGTTCGGCATATACCCATATGTTTTTATAATCAGCAAAATTTACTGTCGACATTTCCATTTCCTCCTTAAATCACATGCTTCTCTTTGAGCTTTATGAGAAGATTCTTTGCAAGATCCTTTTCCGAATCACCGTCCAGCATCATGCCCTTGCCCTTTGGCTTTGGTGTAAAGGAACGGAATACATTTGTAGGAGACGCCTTGAGGCCTACTGTGGAAAGATCCACCTCTATATCGGCCGCGTTCCATGTCTTGATATCCTTGTTCTTGTCAAATATGCCTGATATGGTCATATATCTAGGAGTATTGAGCTCTTTTATAGCTGTCAGCATACAAGGAACCGGGATCTCTATAACTTCATATCCGTCCTCCAGAGCTCTTTCCACCTTTATTGTTTTCTTGTCGTCGCTGATCTCAAATTTCTGAACGTATGTAACCTGCGGCAGTCCCATCTTTTCCGCTATCTGCGGTCCGACCTGAGCAGTATCTCCGTCGATGGCCTGTCTTCCGGCAAATATGAGATCAAAATCACCGATCTTCTTTATCGCCGCTGTTATTGCGTTTGATGTGGCCCATGTGTCAGAGCCTCCCACAGCTCTGTCGCTTATGAGGATACCTTCGTCAGCTCCCATTGCCACGCACTCAAAGAGCATTTCCTCTGCCTGTGGAGGTCCCATGGTAACTACCGTCACATGAGTGTCAGGATCAGCATCCTTTATTTTGAGGGCTTCTTCCAAAGCATTGGCATCATCAGGATTCAGAATGCTCGGAACCCCGTCTCTCACCAATGTTCCTGTTTCCGGATTTATGGTTATCTCGTTTGTATCGGGAACCTGCTTTGCGCATACTATTATTTTAAATGCCATTTCCATTTTCCTCCTTTTACTATTTACCTATAACGGATGCCGCTATTACCATCTTCTGAACTTCTGAAGTACCTTCATATATTTCAGTGATCTTCGCGTCTCTCATCATTCTCTCTACCGGATAATCCTTCGTATAACCGTATCCTCCGTGGAGCTGCACGCACTTTGTAGTCACATGCATGGCTGTTTCCGCCGCGAACAGCTTGGCCATCGCCGCGTTAGGTCCGTAAGGAAGTCCCTTGTCCTTGAGATCCGCCGCTTTGTATACCAGAAGTCTCGCGGCTTCTATCCTTGTCGCCAGATCGGCCACCTCGAACTGAAGAGCCTGGAACTGCGAAAGCTTCTTTCCGAACTGCTTTCTGGCCTTCATGTAATCCAATGTCACGTCGAGGGCGCCCTGAGCGATCCCGAGAGCCTGGGAAGCTATACCTATACGGCCTCCGTCAAGAGTCGACATGGCTACCTTGAAGCCCTTTCCCTGTGTTCCCAGGAGTCTGTCCTTAGGGATCTTGCAGTTCTGGAAAATTAGCTCTGTTGTGGAAGATGCGCATATTCCCATCTTATCCTCTGTTTTACCTATGGAGAAACCTTCGTCTCCCTTTTCAACTATAAAGGAGCTTATCCCGTGATTTCCCTTTGACTTGTCAGTCATTGCCATTACCACGAAGACATCCGCATAGCCCCCGTTTGTTATAAATACCTTTGAACCGTTGAGAAGCCAGTGATCCCCCTTGTCTTCGGCTCTTGTCTGCTGCCCTGAAGCATCTGTTCCGGCGTTTGGCTCTGTCAGGCCGAATGCTCCGAGCTTTTTGCCTGAGAGAAGATCCGGCAGATACTTTTCCTTCTGCTCATTGCTGCCGTATTTGAATATAGGCCAGCAGCAGAGGGAAGTATGAGCCGAGCATATTACGCCGGTCGACGCGCATACTCTTGACAGCTCTTCCACTGTTATGGCGTAGGATATGTGATCTCCGCCCGCTCCTCCGTACTCAACAGGGAACGGTACGCCAAGCAGTCCGTACTTTGCCATTTTTTCCACGGTCTCAACAGGGAACCTGTGCTCCTTGTCGATATCCGCGGCCAGAGGCTCTACCTCTGTTTCGGCAAACTCTCTTACCATTTTTCTTACGAATTCCTGTTCTTTCGTCAGTTGAAAGTTCATTTACATGCCTCCTTATTGAATTATGAGGGATCAAATATCACTTCAATCCACCGCATCCTTTAATGATCATTCGTTATATTTGTAACAATCATCCATTTTAATTAAACCATGTTTCACTCTCTTTTGCAAGAGATTTTTACATTTCACAGGAACGATTCCGTATTTTCTGAAATCTTACCAGTTTGCAGTTTCCTCATTCAATAAAGATGCAAAAACAATACCACATCTAACGAAAACATTCGCACCTTCAAATCCCCCTGAAATACACAGGTTTACGCCTGCCCTCCCCCTCTGCCCGGTCTCTGCTCATGCCCATGTGCATATATCAATGCCATCGCACATTGTCATCCATTGATTTCACAAACCTGCTGTCGCCTAAAAAACCTTTTCCTCTATCTTGAAATATCCTCTGTCGTGAAAGCATACGGGACATAGCTCCGGCGCCGAATTTCCCTTATGATGATGCCCGCAGTTCATGCATACCCATATATGCTCTTCTTCTCTGTCAAACACTCTTTTCTGTCTTATATCCTCTCTTAACCTGAGATATCTCTCCTCATGATGCCTTTCTATCCCGGCAACTCCCTCCATCTGCTCCGCGATCTGGGAGAATCCTTCCTCTCTGGCCACTTTCGCCATATCGGCATACATCTCGCTCCATTCGTAATGCTCTCCCTCGGCGGCGGTCAGAAGATTCTCCTCCGTAGTTCCGATACCGGCAAAATGCCTGTACCAGAGCTCCGCGTGTTCCTTTTCGTTCGCGGCCGTATCCTCGAATATATCGGCTATCTGCATATACCCCTCTTCCCTGGCCTTTGACGCAAAAAACGTATACTTGTTCCTTGCTTGGGATTCTCCCGCATATGCTATGAGAAGATTCTCATACGTCTTGCTTCCTTTAAGATCTTTCATATGAATATTCCTCCTTTTTTCTTATTATTTACAAAAAAACAAGCGCTATGCCATAAGGCACGCGCTTTTCGTTTTCATTTTATATTCTCCGGGTCCGGCTATTCGTTCACCCTCATTATATTTGCGCCAAGATTTCTCAGCTTCTCAACAAAGTTCTCATATCCTCTGTCTATATGGAATATCTGTGACACCTCTGTCATCCCTTCGGCAACAAGGCCTGCCAGCACGACCGCCGCTCCTGCTCTCAGATCCGTAGCAACGACCTGAGCCCCCTGAAGGGATTTGTCTCCCGGTATTATGGCGCAGTTTCCGTTTGTCTTTATATTGGCGCCCATCCTGTTGAATTCCCCCACATGCATGAACCTGTTCTCAAACACCGTCTCTATGACAACGCTCGGTCCCTTTGCCACTGTCAGGAGAGCCATGAAAGGCGACTGCAGATCCGTAGGGAATCCCGGATAAGGCAGGGTCTTTATGTCAGTGGACACTATGGTGCGTCTGTCGCCTCTGACCTGCATACCCTCGTCCGTCATGTTTATCTCAACGCCGCATTCCCTCAGCTTTGCTATGACAGCCTTGAGATGATCGGGAACCACGTTCTCAATGAGAACATTCCCCTTTGTTATGGCAGCCGCCACCATGAATGTGCCTGTCTCTATCCTGTCAGGTATCACATGATGGGTAACGCCTTTAAGTCTTTCAACGCCTTCTATCTTTATGGTGTCCGTACCCGCGCCCTTTATCCTGGCGCCCATCTTGTTGAGAAAATTGGCAAGATCCACTATCTCAGGCTCCTGCGCCGCGTTTTCTATCACAGTCACGCCTTCTGCAAGAGAAGCTGCCATGACTATGACCTCCGTAGCGCCTACGCTCGGAAAGTCAAGGTAAACGGTGCTTCCCTTCAGCTTTCCCGCCGTAGCGTCTATCACTCCCCTTGTAAGCTGATGCTCATCTATGGATACGCCCAGAGCCTTGAGGCCCTTAAGGTGCAGCTCCACAGGTCTCTTTCCTATGGCGCAGCCTCCCGGAAGATGTATGACGGCACGTCCGGTCCTTATGAGCAGCGCCCCGAGGACAAGCACGGATGCCCGCATCATTTTCACAAGGTCAAAGGGAGCCTCAAAAAACAGCCTGTCACTGCACGTCACGGATACCCTGTTGTTATCGAAATCACATTCCACGTCAGCGCCGAAACTTTCAAGAAGCTGGCACATGACCTCAACATCCCTGAGAGCCGGGACATCCAGTATCTCGCAGGTTTCTTCCGTAAGAAGAGAGGCCGCCATGATAGGAAGGACAGCATTCTTCGAACCGCTTATTTTTACGTTCCCTCTTAAAGGTCCGCTCTTTTGTACTAATAACTTTGCCAATTTACTCCTCCAGAACACTAGTAATCTATTCTATTATACTGCCTTTACTTGACCATTTCAATCTTAATGTGACCAAAAAATATGAAAGGAAGAGGAAACCCAAGCTTTACACAGTATGGGGAGCAAAACTTATTGCAGGTCCCTCCTCCTTTGTATAGTATAGCCCGTTTTTCCGTTTTTATGGCATCCCGGCAATAAAAAAGAGCGCGGAACCTGTGATCCATGCTCTTTTCCGTCATTTGTCCTTTTCCTTTTTAAAGCTCCCTGAGCTCGTCTATGCATTTCTGACATACGTTTTTACCGTGGATCTGCTTTATATTGTCCGAGCTTCCGCAGAACACGCATGCCGGCTGATATTTTTTCAGCATTATAGATTCACCGTCTACATATATCTCAAGCGGGTCTTTTATCTCAATGTTCAGCGTTCTTCTAAGCTCTATAGGCAATACTATCCTTCCAAGTTCATCAACTTTTCTAACTATTCCCGTCGCTTTCATGTGAAACTCCTTTCATCATTATTTCCGCAGTCTCTATGTCACTCCTGCGGATCGTCATCCTTTGACATAGCATTTTTTACTGCTGCCGCTGCCTTGATGATCGATGATGCTGCCGCAAAGATATTCTGATTCCCTCTGACCGCGTCCGATATGGATTCCACTGATTCCGATATGTTTTCTATTATGCCGTCGACGTCTCTGCTCCGTTTGGCCGCGATCTCCGTTATGTCTTCCACATCCTTAAGTATTTTGTTTGTATGTTCAACTGTCACCATAAGCTTCTTAAGCAGCTTGACGCAGTAAACTATCAGCACTATGAGGGCAATTGCAACCAGGACAAAAGCCAGTATTTTAACATCTATGGTCACGTTCATCTCGCATTCCTCCAATACTATCTTTTTTTATTATCACATATAATGGTAATTTCTTCAACATATTTTTCATTTTAGGTCATATTTTTACCTGGGAGGTGTTTTTTATGATGAATTACATATGGGGAGGGATGATGATTTTCGGCATCATTTTTTCTCTGCTGACAGGCAAAGCCTCCGCCTTCACGGACGGACTCATGGACAGCAGCACAGAGGCTGTCAGCTTCATACTGAGCCTTGCCGGCATAATGGCCGCGTGGAGCGGTCTTATGAAAATAGCCGAAGAATCCGGTCTCATTTCCAGGATCTCAAAAGCAGCTGAGCCTCTCATGGGATTCATATTCCCCGAAGAAAAGGACCGGTCCGTCACAGCAATGATGATAATGAGTTTTACAGCCAATATATTCGGCGCCGGAAACAGCGCCACGGTATTCTCACTTAAAGCCATGGAGCTTTTGGATGAGGAAAACCACCGTTCTCCTGTTGCGAGCAACACCATGTGCATGTTCATGGCTCTCTCCATGTCAATGCTGCAGCTTGTTCCCGTGACCATGATGAAGATCAGAAGCGATCTGGGATCAGAATCCCCAGAGGACATTATCCTGCCCTCCATAGCCGCAGGTCTCATATCGATGATCGTTTCTTTTTGGGTATGCAGAATATATGAAAGAAAGGATCGCCATGTCTGATATCCTTGCCGCTGCTTCCATAATGTTTCTGCCCGCTGTGATAACCTTCATACTCATAGCCGGCATAAAGAGCGGCATACCTGTATATGATGTATTTATCGACGGCGCCAGAGATGGGCTTAAAACATGCGCGGACATTCTGCCGTTCATACTTGGTATATTCATTGCCATAGAAGCCCTCACATCATCGGGAGCCATGGATCTGCTGGAGGATCTGGCCCGGCCGTTTTTTCGCCTTGCGGGCATCCCCGAGGAGCTCATTCCTCTCATCCTTTTGCGGCCTGTTTCAGGAAGCGGCTCTCTTGCAGTAGTGGAATCCATAATGGAGGAAGCCGGTCCCGATTCGTTCCCGGGCAGGGCGGCTTCCGTAATGGCCGGAAGCTGCGAAACGGTATTTTACGTTCTGGCTCTCTATTTCGGCGTCACCTCCGTAAAAAAAATGAGGCACGCCCTTGCCGCCGGCCTTGTCGGCTACGTAGCCGGCATACTGGCTTCGGTATATATATGCCTCATCATCTGACATTCCCTCTTTCGTATATCCGCTCTATCTCAGGCGTGTATGCTCCGTTTTCTCCGTAAACCACCAGTTCCTTCATGAATCTGAGTTCTTTCCCCCCTCCTGCCACGCAATGTATGAGAACTATATTGGGGGCAGCTCCTTTTTTTGGACATACAAACCTCACGTTCTTCGGCTCAAGGCCTTCGCTTCTGCACGCGCAGAATATATCAACAAGCCTTGAAGGTCTGTGAACCATAAAAAAATTCCCCCTGTCCTTAAGAATCCGGGCCGCGGCTTTTACAAAATCTTCAAGTGTCGCCGTAGTCTCATGCCTGGCTATGTACCTTCCGCTGTCGCTGTTTGCCAGTCCTCCTCCCCTGGCCACATAAGGCGGGTTGCATGTCACGGCGTCAGCCTTATGCAGAGGCAGCAGCGCAGAGGCTTCCTTCACGTCTCCCCTTATGAATCTCAGTCTCCCTGAAAGCCCGTTTATTTCCGCACTGAAGCGCGCCGCCTCTACTGCCCTTTCCTGTATATCCAGCCCCGTAAAAGCGGCGTTTCCGTTCTTATGGCTGAGTATGAGGGGGATTATGCCGTTTCCGGTGCCAAGATCGATTATGTTTTCTGCTTCAGGACATATGGAAAAAGCAAAGTCCGCGAGTATCACCGCATCTATTCCGTATCTGAATCCATCCGGATCCTGCGCCAGCTTCAGACCCCCAAAGCCGATGTCTTCCGTATTCATGCGTATCAGTCCTTCATCAGCTCCTTTATTTCCTTCAGCAGCTCGCCGTCCAGCTCGGCTAGATCATCGTCCTTCTTCTTTCTGCCTTTGCCGTTTTCTTTTTTACCCAGGCGTTTTATCTCTTCTTTGCCGTAGTTGTAAAATTCCGTACTGAGCTTTTCCTCGACGCCGTTTTCCTTGGATCCTTCCTCAAGGACCAGCCTCGTCTTTATGATATTCTCCAGTATATTGACGTCCACCACCACTGCGTTTCCGTCAGGCGTCTTTATTCTCTCTCCTGCCTGAGGCATTCCCTTTTTGAGAGCCGTGTAAACATCGTTCTCGAATTTAAGGCAGCACATGAGCCTTCCGCATATACCGGATATCTTTGACGGGTTCAATGAAAGGTTCTGCACCTTTGCCATTTTTATCGAAACAGGCTGAAAATCCGACAGCCATGTGTTACAGCACAGTCCTCTGCCGCAGTTTCCTATGCCGCCCAGCATCTTTGCCTCGTCTCTTACTCCTATCTGCCTCAGCTCTATCCTCATCCTGAATACGGAAGCAAGATCCTTTACAAGCTCTCTGAAATCGACTCTGCCGTCAGCTGTAAAATAAAAGACCACCTTGCTGTTGTCAAATGTATATTCCACATCTATGAGCTTCATTTCCAGATTATGGGCTTCTATTTTTTCCTGGCATATGGAAAGCGCTCTGGCCTTCTTTGCTATATTCTCCTCATGATGTCTGCAGTCCTTTTCGGTCGCTTTCCTTATTATGCTCTTCAGAGGCGTTACGATCTCGCTCTCCTCTACCTCTGTCCTTCCCATGGTCACCCTGCCGAATTCAAGCCCTCTGGCAGTCTCCACGATCACGTTGTCTCCAGCCTCCACATCCATGTCTCCCGGGCTGAAATAATACATTTTCCCCGCATCTTTGAATTTGACGCCTACAACACTTGTCATTATATGTTAACCTCCGATTTTCAAAAGTAGTCCCCTGATGGCATATGCCACTGAAACGCCCTGCTTTATCTGTCTTCTGGCCGCTTCCACACCGTGGACGTTTTCCTCTATATCCTCTTCCCTGTAGATCTGTATCCTGTCTCTTCCGCTCAGCAGCATGTCCCTGTATACGTTCTGAAGGCTGTCAAGGAAAGCCTCCGCGTTTTCCCTGCTCTTTATGACATCTACAGTCTCATCCTTCAGGACGTAAAACGGCGCGCCCTCGAGAGCCATCTTGGCTGTTCTTCTCGCCTTGTCCATCATGAAGTCATAGCTTTCCGTTCCGAAATAATTTATCCTGTACTTGACGCATCTCGACTGAACGGTCTGGACAAGGTTTTCCATGTTCTCTGAAAGAAGTATGATGACCGACTCTCCCGGCGGCTCCTCAAGAGTCTTCAAAAGCCTGTTCTGAGCTCTCAGGGTCATGGTGTCCGCATCTTCTATTATGACGATGTTCCTCTCACCTACCGGCTTTGTTCTGAGTCTTTCCTGCATGTCCGTTATCTGCGCATCCTTTATGGTCTCACCGCTTTTTGAAACATACAGTATATCCTCATGATTGCCATGATCTATTTTATCGCACAGAGAGCATTTACCGCAGTTTTCACCCAGATCGTCCGGACACAGTATCCCTTTCACAAAGCTGACCGCAAAATCTCTCTTTCGGGCGTTTGAAGGTCCTTCGAATATGTATGCGTGAGATACCGCGTTCCCGCTCACTGCACGTTCGAGCCTTTCCGTAAGCCTTCTGTTGTCCTCAGTATTATTGAAGCGCATTATATACCTAAAGCCCCTTCTATGTACATCCTTATGCTTTTTTCCACATCGTCCGCAAGTCCCGAAGCCTCCACGCCTATTATCCTGTCCGGGTGCGCCTTTTCAAGAGCCTCATATCCTCTGTACACCTCTGTGTGGAATTCATCAGGCTCCATCTCTATCCTGTCCCTCTCTCTGTTTTCTATCCTTCCCCCGCTTATCAGCGGCGGCACCTTCATTAAAAACGTCACATCAGGCATACATCCCGCTGTCGCGTAGCTGTTTATATCGCTGACAGCCTTGCCCAGGCCTCTTCCGTAACCCTGATACGCTATGCTGGAATCCACGAACCTGTCGCATATGACTATATCGCCTCTTTCTACGGCCGGCTTTATTACCTCCTCCACATGCTGGGCTCTTGAGGCTGCGTAAAGCAGGGCTTCGGTCATTGGATCCATGCACTCGTTCTCTCTGTCCAGAATGATATCCCTTATTTTCTCTCCTATGGCTGTGCCGCCCGGCTCTCTCGTCAGGATAACGCTGTATCCCTTGCTTTCCAGATATTTCTTCAGACGCTCTATCTGTGTGGATTTACCGGAGCCGTCCATACCTTCAAAGGATATGAACAAACCTTTTTTCATGGATCCTCACTTCCTTTTTCTCATTTTTCTCTCTTTTCTTCTTTTTCGCTTGCTTGCCGGACGTTTACCGCTCCTCTCTCTTATTTCTTCAGACGGCTCGTCCCCTCTGCTTTTTCGAATGCTCCTCAGATAATCCTGTCTGATGCGTGAATTCCTGTAATGCTCAGATCCGTAAGTGTGACTCGCTGCGCTTTCAGCTCCGGCAGTTCCGACGTTCTCATGCCTTACCGGCCTTCCCGCTTTAAGCCTCTCCTCCTGCTGTTCGTTCCGCCTCTTCTCCTCTGTTATCTCGCGAGGCTCATTTTCTCTTTTCGATATTACGGCGAATTCATTTATCAGCTTGTTTATATAATATATCATGAATACCGCCAGGGGTATCACCAGTGCGATCACAAATAGGAGCTTTATAAACGTCATGAAAACCTCTTGTTCCTTTAAGAAAAATGCATACAAATAATCATTTTATTATATCACATTATAAGGTCGAACTCCATCGTTACTTTAAAAAGATCTCCGTCTATATGTATGTGAAAGTCTCCTCCCTGAAGCTCCACAAGATCTCTGGCTATGGAAAGTCCGAGCCCGCTCCCTTCGGAATGTCTCGACATATCGCCCTGTACGAATCTCTCCGTCAGATCCTTGCCGTCTATGTCCAGCTCATAGGCGGAAGTGTTCTTGTATGTTATGACAGCCCTGCCGTTTTCCTTTTCAAGGCTCTGATAAACTCTCGTACCCGGCTGGGAATATTTGCATATATTGTTCAAAAGATTGTTCAGCACCCTCCACATACGCTGTCCGTCAGCCATTATCTCCGCATCGTCATCGCATATTTTCATTATGAGCTTAAGATCTTTTTTCTCGGCTTTTTCCTGATACTCTCCCATGATCTGAGTCATCAGCACTCCCACCCGGCACGGCTCCATATTGATTTTTATGTTGCCTGTAGCGGCCTTTGAAGCCTCCATTATATCCTCCGTGAGCCTCTTCAGCCGTTTTGACTGGCGATCCAGCACCTCTGTGTACTGTTTTACGTTCTCGTTGTCTATGTTTTCCTTTTTAAGGAAATCCACATAATTTATTATGGATGTGAGGGGAGTGTTTATATCGTGGGATACATTTGTTATAAGCTCTGTTTTGAACCTTTCGCTTTTTACCTTCTCCTCTAACGTCTCCGCCATCCTGTCGCTTATGCTGTTGAGGGCATCGGCATGGTCCGCAAGCCCAAGCACAAGGCCTTTCTTATCGGTCTTGTAGTCCATATCGCCTTCCGCAAGCCTGGCGGCTCCTTCTCTTAGCTTTCTCATCCCCAGAGCGACATATATTACGCCGCAGCTCATCGCTGCCCAGTATATTATCCACAAGCCGCTCACATACCCCTGGGCAGCTGATATGGCCGTTGTCATCAGATCCAGCATCATGCACACGAAAAGTATTACTGCTGTCTTCCATATAAGCGGTATGCTTCTTATTAACTGCAGCAGCTTTCCAGCTGCCTTTCCCGCCTGCTTTGCGATAATGAAGATCACGGAGTACTCCCACAGTCTGCATACCCTCGCCTTTGCCGCCATGACCATAAAGTATATGAGGCATATGGTGGCTGTAGTGACCGTCATGACAGCTATTCCGGCTATGGTGGCATCGTAGTTGTCAAAGTAACCTATCATCACATAAATCTCCGTCACCGTAAAAGCCGCCGCTATTGCCGCAGCCGCCGTGAACGCGTCGGCCGGCACGTATTTCAGCAGCCCTCCTCTCCCCTCTTTCGGCCCTGACGTCCTCACAAGGAATAAAAAAAGCACGGCAAAGCATATGAAGCTTCCTGCTCCCGCCCATATTGCCGCGTATCTTACGGCATACACGTTCTCATAGAACTCATAGACAGATGCCACATCATCAGGCACGCTTCCCGAAGCTACGTCACCGAGGTATACGTCTATCGCCACACCGCTGTACAGAGTATCTACGCTGTATGCATCCTCGGATGAAATAAGATCCCCGTTTATGATCCTCACCGGCTCCTGTGAAGGCTCGCCTTCCGTCTCTTCATATACAGCGTATCCGAACTCACCGTCATCCGACTCTCCCTCCAGTATCACCTGTCCGTATGTCCGGAGGCTTTCTTCCATTTCAGCAGGCGAATCAAAAAACAGGGTATAATCGTATATGAGATCAGCGGCATGGTAGGCTGTTTTTGTGTATATGCTCCTCTCCACAGCCTTAGCGGACTTGGTGTACCACCCTCCGCTTATGTTTATCCCTGCCGCAACAGCCGAAAACACCGCTATCAGAAGAGCGGCCAGCATCAATATATATGCAGGTATCCTTACCGCTGCGTTTGTCTTTGCTCTCCTTATCTTTTCCATTCCTCACTCCATCTTGTATCCCTGACCCCATACGACTTTGAGATGCCTCGGCCGCTCCGGATTGGCTTCTATCTTTTCTCTCAGATGATGTATGTGCACGGCAACCGTCCCCTCGGCTCCGTAAGCCCTTTCATCCCATACTCTGGCATATATTTCCTTTGGCGAAAACACCCGCCCCGGGTTTTCCATAAGAAATTTCAGTATACCGTATTCCTTTGGCGTGAGATTCACCTTTTCACCAAGTATGAGCACCTCTTTTGCCGAGTCGTCCAGCTCTATGTCTTCTATCTTAAGTACATTTTTGGATGCGGGAGCCGCTCCCAGCTCCATATACCTCCTGAGCTGTGATTTGACTCTTGCTATCAGTTCCACAGGATTGAACGGCTTTACTATATAGTCGTCCGCTCCTATATTGAGGCCCAGTATCTTATCTGTATCCTCGCTCTTTGCCGTCAGGAATATGACAGGTATGTTTCTGCTTTTCCTTATTTCCGCAAGAGCCTCTATGCCATCCATTTCCGGCATCATTATGTCCAGCAGCGCGAGGTGTATATCGTTTTTGTCTATCACCTCGAGCGCCTCCCGTCCGTTATATGCCACAAAGAGGTTGTAGCCTCCTGAGGCAAGATATATTCTGATCGCATCCACTATATCCTTCTCGTCGTCACATATCAGTATGTTGTACATTTTTATCGTCCTCCATGGTTATTATGCCATATAAGGATTTTAGAAAAAAGACGATAAATCTTTAAAAATTTATTAATAAATCCCTCTGTTTTCCCAATAAAAAAGGGACAGCCGCAGCTGCCCCGTCTTATCGTCATCATGCTCTCAGCATCGAGCTCAGGAATGATATGAGTCTTTCGTTCTTCGGATGATCGAATATTTCTTCCGGTGTTCCCTCCTCCACTATAACCCCTTCATCCATGAATATCACCCTGTTTGATACCTCTTTGGCGAATCCCATTTCATGAGTCACGACTATCATGGTCGTATGACTGTCCGCCAGCTTTTTCATAACTGTAAGTACCTCTCCCGTTATTTCCGGGTCGAGCGCCGATGTCGGCTCGTCAAACAGCATGATATCAGGCTCCATGGCAAGAGCTCTGGCTATGGCTATTCTCTGCTTCTGGCCGCCTGATATGTGCGCCGGATACACATCCGCCTTTGATTCAAGCCCTACCATTTTAAGAAGCTCCCTTGCCTTCTCATAAGCCTTATCCTTTGAGATCTTCTTAACCTTTATGGGCGCATACGTTATGTTCTCTATACATGTCATATGCGGGAAAAGATTGAAATGCTGAAACACCATTCCCGTGCTTCCCTCCAGCTCTATCTCGCCTGACGTTACAGTGTTGAGCCCGTTGATGCATCTGAGAAGCGTGCTTTTACCCGAACCGGAAGGTCCTATTATGGCCACTATTTCTCCCTTTTTCATGGAAAAGTCAACATTGTTCAGAGCCTTGAATCCCGAATAGTCCTTGACTATGTTTTTCATTTCCAGTATGGTTCCCTTTTCCATGTCATTCCTCCTTGGCATCATATCTTGAGAAATACTTTTCGATACGTCCGGCTATTATGGTAAGGACAAATGTCATTATAAGATATATGGCCGCCGCGAAGAAGAACGGCGTCATGTCGGACATTCTGTTCACTGCGCTGTTGGTAGCCTTCATGAGCTCTATTACCGGAAGGGATGATACGAGAGCAGTGTCCTTTACAAGATTCACCGTCTCGTTTACCGTAGGCGGCAGTATGGCCTTCATGGTCTGAGGCAGTATTATATCGATGGTGGTCTGTCTCTTTGAAAGCCCCAGAGCGTGTGCAGCCTCGTACTGTCCTCTGTCTATGCTGTTTATCCCTCCTCTGTATATCTCAGCGAAATAAGCCGCATAATTGAGGATATATGTGAGGAGAGCCGTAAAAAACGCACTTATCTCTATCCCCAGGACCATAGGGAAAAAGAAGTAAAAAAAGAAAAGCTGCAAAAGCAGAGGTGTTCCCCTGAATATCCATACATATATTTTGCACAGTATGCTGAGCGGCGGTATCCTGCTGTTGCTTCCCAGAGCTATGGGAAGTCCCAGAGGAAGGGCCACGATTATGGTTATGGCAAATATTTCTACCGTAATTACCGCTCCCTCAAGCATAAAAGGCAGAAATTCCATTATCTTATCCATTACCTCGTCCTTTCAAAAAATAAGTTGGGCAAGATATTCCCGCCCAACTATCGCTTACAACCCTGTCAGATCACTATTCAAGGGGCTCAAAGATAACTATGTTTCTTCCGAACCACTTTTCGCTTATCTCAGCTGCCTCTCCGCTGTCGATAACAGCCTCAATAGCGGAATTCACCTGGTCTCTCAGCTCGGTATTGTCCTTTGCGAAGCCTATGGCGTATGAATCGCCGCCCAGTTCATAAGTGCACACCTTGAACTCACCGTCCAGGTTCTGGTTCGTATACTCGCCCAGCACCTGATCCACTGCTACAACGTCTATTCTTCCAGCTCTGAGATCCATAAACGCAGTATCGTACTGATCATACTCGCTTATATTCTCGCTGAATGAATCATATGCTTCGTTTTGCTGAAGCATCAGCAGCGCGGATGAATCGACCTGTGTTCCTATGTCAAGGTCAGCAAGCTGTGACGGATCGGTCACGTCCACGTCCGAATCCGCAAGAGCCATGAGTATTATATTATTGTTAAGGTACTTGTTGGAAAGAGCCATCTTCTCCATTCTTTCGTCAGTTACCGACATTCCGTTCCAGACGCAGTCTATGGTGCCTGCCTCAAGCTCCATCTCCTTGGCGTTCCAGTCTATAGGCTTGAACTCGACTTCCATTCCCAGTTCCTCGCCGACAGCCTCAGCCAGATCGATATCGAATCCCACAAGGTCTCCATCCTCGTCCCTGAATCCCATAGGCGCGAATGTATCGTCAAGACCCACAACAAAAGTATTATCGCTCTCAGCCTCCTCGGAATCACCTCCGCAGCCTGTGAGTGAAACTATCCCGAGAGCCATGAGCATCACCATGAAAATACATAAAAATTTCTTCTTCATAATTTCCTCCGTTTTATCGCTCTATTGATTTATTACGCTAAATTCTTACATCACTAAAATTTTGCGTCCCTTTAACTTTATACCATTCACCTCTCCTTGTCAACGGCTTTATACATAAAAAAGAAACTGACCGCGATTGCAATCAGTTTCTTTCTAAGCGGCAACGACCTACTTTTCCAGGCGGTCTCCCACCAAGTATCATCAGCGCTAAGGAGCTTAACTTCTGTGTTCGGTATGGG
>CAWVKQ010000096.1:0-30094 GCA_963929955.1 Bacillota bacterium | reverse complement strand
TCTTGTCTTTCTTCTGTTTCTCTCAACTGCCATAATACATCCTCCTTTCCGTTAGCCTTGAGCCCTTGCCAGCTCTTTTTCTCTTATGATGGTTTTAACTCTCGCTATATCTCTCTTGGTTTCCCTCATCTTTACAGGGTTCTCAAGCTGCCCCGTAACATGCTGGAATCTGAGGTTGAAAAGATCCTTTTTCATCTTTATCAGTTCCGCGTTCAGTTCAGCTTCCGACATTTCTCTCATTTTCTTCAATTCCATTATGCTTCACCACCCTTTGCCGCTTCATCGCCTTTGATGGCAAATTTACACTTTACAGGCAGCTTGTGAGCTGCAAGTCTCATAGCCTCTCTGGCCTGAGCTTCTGTAACTCCTTCTATCTCAAACATCACTCTGCCCGGCTTTACAACCGCTACCCAGTACTCAGGAGCACCCTTACCGGAACCCATACGTACTTCAGCCGGCTTCTTTGTCACTGACTTGTGAGGGAAGATCTTTATATATACCTTACCACCTCTTTTTACAGATCTTGTCATCGCGATTCTGGCAGCCTCGATCTGATTTGATGTTATCCATCCGCACTCGGTAGCCTGAAGGCCGTATTCACCGTATGTTATGGTGTTGCCTCTTGTTGCCTTGCCCTTCATTCTGCCTCTGTGGACTCTTCTACGTTTAACGCGCTTTGGCATTAACATGTCGCGTATCCTCCTTTCATTGCTCTGTCGCCTTGTGCGACATGCAGGTATCCCCGAAGGGGGTTTCATTGCTCTGTCGCCTTGCGCGACATGCAGGTATCCCCGAAGGGTTCCCGCTACGGTCTATTCTTCAGCCTTTGTTTCGGCAGGCGCTTCTGCCTCCGCTGCGGCCTGAGCTTCTTCTGCCTGTGCTTCCGCTGCTTCCGCAACAGCTTCCTGAGGCGGCTCTTCCTTCTTCTTTCTTATTCTCACATTGGCTGCCTTAGGAGCTGCCTCGGTCCTGTCATTCCTTCTGTCGTCTCTCCTAGGTCTTCTCTCGCCGTCTCTTCTGCCTCTTCTGTCGTCTCTTCTCTTCTTGCCGTCTCTTCTGCCTTCCTTTTCTTCAGGCACAGCGCTCTTGAGCCCCTTGTCGAGGATCTCGCCATGGTTTATCCATACCTTTACGCCGAGCTTTCCATAAGTGGTGTCAGCCTCAGCGAAACCGTAGTCTATGTCCGCCCTCAGCGTATGAAGAGGAACGTTTCCTTCGCTGTATTTTTCCGATCTGGCTATTTCAGCTCCTCCGAGTCTTCCCGAAGTGAGGACCTTTATGCCCTTTGCTCCGGCCTTCATTGTCCTTCCTATGGCCTGCTTCATGGCTCTTCTGAAAGATACTCTTCTCTCGAGAGCCTGTGCTATGCTCTCAGCGGTAAGCTGTGCGTCCAGTTCGGATCTTCTTACTTCCTTTATATCTATGATGATGGTCTTTCCCGTCATCTTTTCCAGCTCTGACTTAAGGTCGTCTATTCCCGTTCCCGATCTTCCTATTACCATTCCGGGCTTTGCCGTAAGAACTATGACCTTCAGTTTATTTTCAGCCGCTCTTTCAAGGAGAACCTTTGATACTCCGGCAGCGTAGAGCTTTTTCTTTACGAATTCTCTTACTTTGTTGTCTTCAATAAGGTAATCGGCAAACTTGTTCTTGTCTGCATACCATTTTGAATCCCAGTCTTTTATTACGCCTACTCTCAGTCCATGAGGACTTACTTTCTGACCCATTGATCGAACCTCCTATCCTTAATTCTTTTCCTTAAGCGTAACGCCCACATGGCTGCTTCTCTTGAGAATTATCGATGCTCTGCCTTGCGCTCCTGCTTTCCATCTTTTCATAGTCGGTCCCTGATGAGCGTAAACTTCGGCTACATAAAGGTTGTCTGTGTTCATTTCCTTTACATCGGCGTTGGCTGCTGCCGACTTAACGACCTTTTCAACTATTTCAGCTCCCTTGCCAGGAGTGAACTTCAGAATGTTCAGTGCCTCTTCCAAATCCTTTCCTCTTACCAGGTCGGTAACAGGCTTCAGCTTGATAGGAGACATCCTTACATATTTAGCGATAGCTTTTGCTTCCATTTTCAGTTATCTCCTTTCTTACTTTGATTTCTTGTCTGCGGCATGACCTCTGTAGGTTCTCGTCGGAGCGAACTCTCCCAGCCTGTGTCCTACCATATCTTCAGTTATATATACAGGCACGTGCTTTCTTCCGTCGTGCACCGCTATCGTATGTCCCACCATCTGCGGGAATATTGTCGATGGTCTTGACCATGTCTTTATAACTTTCTTATCGTTAGCCGCATTCATCTCTTCGATGGCTTTCAGCAGCTTGGCGTTTACGAAAGGGCCTTTTTTAACCGATCTTCCCATTTTCTATGCTCCTTCCTTTATTTTTCGTTTCTTCTCTTTACGATATATTTATCAGATGCTTTTTTCTTCTTTCTCGTCTTGTATCCGAGAGCAGGTTTACCCCAAGGGGTAACAGGGCTTACTCGGCCTATTCCGGCTTTTCCTTCACCACCGCCGTGAGGGTGATCGTTAGGGTTCATTACGGAACCTCTTACTGTAGGTCTTATGCCCATGTGTCTCTTTCTTCCGGCCTTACCTATCTGTATGTTCTGGTGATCGAGATTTCCGACCTCGCCTATGGTGGCGCGGCATTCTATCCTGACCTTCCTTACTTCTCCGGAAGGAAGCCTTACCTGAGCGAAATCTCCTTCCTTAGCCATGAGCTGCGCGCCGTTTCCGGCTGATCTTACCATCTGAGCGCCTTTTCCCGGCTTGAGTTCTATATTGTGGATCACAGTACCTACCGGTATGTTTACCAGCGGCAGCGCGTTGCCTGTCTTGATATCGGCCTCGGCTCCGGATTCGATCACATCGCCCACGCTGAGCTTGTTAGGAGCTATTATATATCTCTTTTCACCGTCCGCATAGTTTATGAGAGCTATGTTGGCGCTTCTGTTAGGGTCGTATTCTATGGTAGCCACCTTGCCGGGCACGCCGTCCTTGTCTCTCTTGAAATCTATTATCCTGTACTTAGGTCTGTATCCGCCGCCTCTGTGTCTTACGGTTATCTTACCTCTGGAGTTTCTTCCGGAGTGCTTTTTAAGAGTGACCGTAAGTGACTTCTCGGGACTATCTGTCGTTATCTCTTCAAATGTAGAAACCGTCATTCCGCGAAGACCCGGAGTAGTCGGATTGTATTTTTTGATTCCCATGGTTTCCTACCTCCTATATTACAGACTCTGGAAGAACTCGATTTCCTTACTTTTCTCTGTAAGGGTCACGATCGCCTTTTTGCTGGCGGCAGTCATGCCTGTGTATCTTCCCATTCTCTTTTTCTTTCCTACAACGTTCATGATGTTTACTTTTTTGACTTCAACATCGAAAATCTCTTCAACGGCGTTCTTGACCTCTGTCTTGTTGGCGTCCACCGCTACCTTGAATGTGTATTTCTTGGCCTGAGCGTCTTCCATGCTCTTTTCGGAAATAACAGGCTTTATTATTACATCGTAAGGCGTTTTCATTATGAGTACACCTCCTCTATCTTTTCTACAGCTTCCTTGGTCACGATAAAGTTCGTATGGTTTATTATGTCGTATACGTTCATCGTTGTTACCATGGCAGTCATGACTCCCGGGATGTTGGCGGCCGATTTCATAACGTTGTAATCCTTTTCAGCCGTTACTATGAGAGCCTTCTTGCCGGCTTTTACGTTCTCAAGCATCTTTATCATTTCTTTTGTTTTCGGCTCTTCGAATTTGATCTCATCCATAACGATGATTTCATTTTCAGCTACCTTTGACGAAAGAGCCGACAGCATGGCCAGTCTTCTCAGCTTCTTCGGCAGAGAGTATCTGTAGCTTCTAGGCTTCGGAGCGAATACCACGCCTCCTCCTACCTGCGAAGGATCCGTTGAGCTTCCCTGTCTGTGTCTTCCCGTTCCCTTCTGTCTGAAAGGCTTTCTTCCGCCTCCTCTTACTTCAGCTCTTGTCTTTGCTGACTGTGTTCCCTGTCTTCTGTTGGCAAGGATGTTCTTTACTACCGCGTGTACCGCGTTCTGATTCGGCTCTATGCCGAAGATCTCATCTTTTAAATCTATACTGCCGGCTTCGTTGCCCGCCATGTTCAGCATTGTCACTTTTGACATTTCATTTCCTCCTTCCCGAAGTCTTCTCTATTTGTTGTCCTGACCCTTTACCGCGTACTGAACGCGTACTATTCCGCCTTTATGTCCCGGAACCGCGCCCTTTACCAGCATAAGGTTCTTCTCTTCTATAACTTTTACCAGCGTCACGTTCTGAACGGTCACTGTCTCGCGTCCCATTCTTCCCGGACCCGCGTTGCCTTTGAATACTCTGGAAGGATAAGTACCTGCGGCAAGAGCACCGGCAAGTCTTCTGTGCTTGGAACCGTGGCTCATCGGGCCTCTGTGGTGTCCGTGTCTCTTGATGTTGCCCTGTGTTCCCTTACCCTTTGATGTTCCCGTAACATCCAGCTTGGCTCCTTCTTCAAAGTCGGCTACTGTTATCTGCTGTCCCGGCTCGTAAACTTCGCCTTCTTCAGGTTTGAACTCAGCCAGATGCTTTTTAGGAGTGACTCCGGCCTTTTCAAAATGCCCTGTCATCGGCTTGTTCACTCTCTGAGGCTTTGCGTCCTCAAATCCGAACTGTACTGCGTCGTATCCGTCTGTCTCAACGGTCTTCACCTGAGTCACCGTCATCGGGCCGGCCTCTATGACCGTGACCGGGATAACGGCTCCCTGATCGTTGAAGATCTGCGTCATTCCCACTTTTTTTCCTAATATGGTCTTCATATGTTCCTCCTTGATTCTTACAGCGGAGCAGGTCCCGCTTCGCGATCTCCCGTACCGCACAGGATCGATCCGGCGTTAAAACCCACTCATTCTAAGGGGAGTTCCCTTCGCTTTGAAATAAAACCTTTTCCTATAATTTGATCTCGATATCAACGCCCGCCGGCAGATCCAGCTTCGTGAGCGCATCTGTCGTTCTTGCCGTCGCGCTGGTGATATCTATGAGTCTCTTATGGGTTCTCTGCTCGAACTGTTCTCTTGAATCCTTATACTTGTGAACAGCTCTCAGTATGGTCACGACCTCCTTTTCCGTAGGAAGCGGGATCGGTCCCGATACCTCTGCGCCCGTCTTCTTTGCCGTTTCAACGATCTTTGCCGCCGACTGATCGAGAAGCGCGTGATCGTATGCCTTAAGCTTGATTCTGATTTTCTGTAATTCGCTCATTTCATCCTCCTGATTTCTGTATTGTTTTCGCTATGCTCATACAAGGGGTCCTTCTTCTGACCTTTCCTGCGTTCCGTTTCGTGAGGCTCTTT
Source organism: Bacillota bacterium (assembly GCA_963929955.1). Lineage (GTDB taxonomy): Bacteria > Bacillota > Clostridia > Peptostreptococcales > Anaerovoracaceae > Lentihominibacter. The sequence goes on along the minus strand of CAWVKQ010000096.1, from coordinate 24,742 downwards.
AAACCCTTGGATTTCTAACGGTTTACGCAGTGCGTGACCTTCTTCGCCTGTGCCGTACACGCTCTTCTGTGTTTCTTATGTTTTTTCACAAAATAAAAGTCAGCGAATCCCTTCGCCCCCATCTGATGTGGGGACAATTCTCAGTGGAAATTCTCCTATAGCAAGGTAACTTCCCACCTCATCGCCTTACACAAGCCTTTGTAGTATATAACATAACTGAACTGTTTGCAAGCTTTTTTGAGAACTTTTTTGTGTTTTTTTGAAGTTCAAACATTGATTTTTCAACAAGTTTAGACCGCTAAAGCAGTACACTCTTACCTGTGTTTCTTTTTGCCGCTCAAATCGCACGCTCTTCTCTCAACGGCAGGGCTTTATTGATATCAGTAACCAAGATCTTCGTTTATGAGTACAACGTGCATCCTCCCGTCTATGGCGGAGAATCTTGTAGTCACTATATGCCCGCATACCGTATTGCCTTTTATCAGGCAGTCCGCACACTTGCCGGAAACCGCACACGGTGTGTTTTTACCGAGTCGTATACAGTTGGCCGGACATGCATCGCTTCTTATCCTGTCCACTGCGTCCCTTTCGCTGAGAACGATCTTATTGGCCCCCGCCACCAGTATGACTCTGTCCGGTCCGAATATTATACCGGCCACTCTGTTGCCCGTACCGTCTATATTTACTATTTCACCATCCATGGTAACGGCATTGAGACCGGAAAGGAAAACATCGCTCGTAAGTCCGCGTTTTCTGGCCTCCATGCTTTCTTCTCTGGAAGCAGTCGCAAATGGGTCGATAAAATCGTAATTTCCCTGCCTTACGGCATCCTTAAGGCCTATCTCTTCCATGGTTACCGAGTATCCGCATGATACGGATGCCCCTTCCGGAATCATTGACATTATCAGCTTAAGAGCCTCTTCCCTGTTTTCACAGTAATATCCGGAGATATTTCTCTTTTCGAGACCCTTTATTACTTTTTCGATCTTCACTCTGTTGGCTTTTCTTACGCTTTCGTCCATTTTTCTTTTCCTCCTTTAATCTGCGGCTCACCGCATCTGTCGTATTCATATGTTTATATGGGCTTTTCGTCCTCAAGCGCGGAAAGAAACGCGGCGGCTCTTGCCATAGCCTCCTTTGCCGTACTCTCTATATCCATACCGCCCGCTGCGGCTGACACCACTGCCGCCGAAACCACGTCTCCCGCTCCCGATGTATCAGCAAACGAGAGCACTCTGTCAGGTCTTAGGATGCCTTCTCGCATCCCCTCCTTATAATAAAGCCCTCCGCCCTTCATTGTTATTATTATCCTTGATACGCCGCGCTCTGTCAGCGTTCTTCCCGCCTCCATGAGCTCATCCTCACTCAGTATCGATGCTCCGGTCATGGCTTCAGCTTCGGCTCTTGAGGGCATGATCCCGTAAAAGCTTCCCAGCAGTCCTTCCGCCCTGTTACTGCCCTCGCAGCTTCCGGGATCGAAAAATATCATCTTTTCGCCCATTTCCCCGCATATGTCGACAGCGCGTTCCACAGATCTCTTCGGTATATTTCCGTCTATCACCAGAATGTCCGATGCGCCTATTAACTCCCGGCACGATCCTATCACTTCAGGGCTCACAGCCTCCGTAAGCCCGTGACTGCATCCGGTAAATTCGGCATCTCCCAGTATATTCAAAATCTCCACTTCAACAGGGGTCGCCCCTTTCGCTATGGCGATCCCTTCGGTATCAACTCCTGCGGCTTTCAGTTCTTCAAGAGCCGCCCTTCCCAATATGTCGTCTCCCACCGCTGATATAAGCGCCGTCTTTCTTCCCATGGCCGCCAGATTCGTCGCTATGCCAAAGCCTCCGCCAAGGCATGCTGTCCTTATATCGCTCTCTTCACGCCCCGCATCGGATCCATATGACCCGGGCTTTACCTTTACAGACACCTTCACGGTTCCTATCACTGTTATCATATGATCCCTCCCGATACTAATCAGCGAATATACTCCCTCCTATAAATTCTCTCATTATAGAGTTGTTCGGTATGCTCCCTTCGTCTTTCACGGTATCAAAAAACTTTATGAATTTCAAAATCCTTACCGCTTCGCTGTACTGCTCCGATCCCCTAGGGACCTGCTCCAGAAGCGGCTCTGCATATTTTTTCAGAACAGCCAGTTCATACACAAGGGCGGAATTGAAAAGTACGTCCGCCTCTCCGTTGTACGGAAATATGTTTTTATCCTCGCCGGCTCTGACCTTTGGCCACTGAGACAGAGTGTTGTCGGCAGAGTGTCCGCGATATTTGTAATCCCTCACTATCCTTCTCAGTATCCTGGCATCCGTAGTCGGCACTCTGTTATGCACGTCTATGTTCAGCTGTGTGAAAGGACTTATATATATCCTGAATTTTTCCTCTTCCCTTATCTGCCGGGTCAGGTCCCTGTTGAGCGCGTGTATACCCTCTATGACTATAGGCTGATCAGGTCTTATGGACGTTATCCTCCTGCCGAATATTTTCGTTCCGTCTATGAAGTCAAATTCCGGAAGATCGACCATCCTGCCCGCCAGGAGATCGTTCATATTACTGTTGAACAGCTCTGTGTCAAGGGCATCCATATCTTCATAATTAGGAAGCCCGTCATCCCCCAGAGGCGTCTGGGGCCGTTCAACGAAATAATCGTCGGTCCCTATATAAAGAGGCTTCAGGCCGTTCACCATGAGCTGTATACACAGCCTCCTTGCAAATGTGGTCTTTCCCGATGATGAGGGGCCTGCTATGAGGATTATCCTCTTTTTTCCTTTCTTTATCCGGTCAGCGATCTCCACCACTTTTTTCTCATGCAAAGCTTCCGACAGCAGTATGAGCTCCTTTTCCTCGCCGTTCCTTATCCTGTCGTTAAGATCCTCAAGATATGAGATATTCAGCAGCTTTTCCCACCTCTTGGCCTCACCGAAGGCGAGATACAGCTTTTTGTCATCAACGTATTCAGGCATCCTGTCAGGCGCTGTCGGATACGGGAATCTCAGCAGGACTCCCCGTCTGTATTTTCTCAGTTCAAACAGCTCTATATATCCCGTGGAAGGCACCATGAGCCCGTAGAAAAAATTCCTGTATCCTTCCAGCCTGTAAAACTTCGCCTCCTCCACATCGCTTTTCTTTTCCAGCAGGCGTGATTTTTCAGGGTAATTATACTTATCCCACAGCCTTATGGCCTCTTCCTTGGGGTAAACCTCCCTTACGATGGGAAGATCCTGCCTCACAAGCTCTCTCATTCTTGATTCGACAGACCTCACCTGTGCCGCGGTTACCGGTTTGGCGCCTTTTATTTCAGTGTAAAGTCCCTTATTCAGGGAGTTGTCTATCTCAACGGTCATATCGCCGAGGACATCTTTCACCGCCTTGAGATATATAAGAGAAAGGCTGTGCTGATAGGCGAGATACGAACTGTGGTTTCTCATATCCAGCAGTTCTATCATCGAGTCCTTCCGCAAAGGGAATGTGAGCTCCTCATTTTTGCCGTTGACTTTTGCGGTAAGTATCCTGTAGGGAAGGTCTTTCCCGTATTTTTCCGCAAGCTGTTCCACTGTCAGCGGAGCCTGTTCGTTTATCTCGACATAATCGTCCTCAGGTCTGAGCTTTACCATCAATTTCATGCTTATCACCCCATACGGTTCTTGTTTCGGCGTATACAGCTGTCATACGCAGTCTGTCTTTTAAGTATATCATACAAATCCGCATCAGGGAAATTTAATAAGGATCGCAAAAAATGAGAAGAGAGCCGGCTTTCGCTTCAAGCCGGCTCCTTTTCCCGCGTTACCTATTCGCCGTCATCTTCGGAGGCTTCCGGCTCTTTTGGAACCTTATCCCCTGCCTGTTCCGAAGGTTCGGCTATGGTCTTCATTACCTTTTCCTCCTCGCTTTCGACTCCCGTTTCTTCAGCAGCGGCCCTGATCCTTCCGCTTCCCCGCCTCCTTATGAGGTCTATCATGAGACGCATCTCCTTTTCATGGAGCGTGACTCCTCTTGACATCCTTTCATGCGCGGGATCCCAGTCTCTTATGTCATACTTGGGCGTGCTGCCGTTCCATTTGACTATGTTTATCTCCTTGCTCCAGCCTGTGGAGTAGGTAGCGAGCACCCCTATGGGCTCGGTTATCTCAAATGTAACGTCTCTGTCAAAAGCTTCATTTACTGTCATGGCATCAATCTCCTTTCTCATTAAATTATACCTCTTTCAGGATTATGATACCATAATTGTAAATATTTGTAAATATACTTTTTTCAATTTATTCTTCCATGGCTTTTTTGATTAAAGCAGGGAGCTTTCTGCACTTTTCCTCTGATATGGAAGCGACCGAAACCCTCAGTCCCTTAGCAAGAGGCACTATGAACACGCCTTCTTTTTCCAGTTTCGCGCTTATGGCATCAGGATCGTCGCAAGGTACGGAAACAAAGAATCCGGCATCAAACGGCACGATCTCAAGTCCCGTCTTTTCCGCTTCCTCCGCGAACGCCCTGCCTCTTCTGATAAGCATTTCTCTGTATCCGGCTCTTTCTTCATTGACTTCCTCAAGCAGTTTCCCGTCTCCGTATATCCTCGATAATATGACCTGAGCCACCTTCGCGCTGTTGGACCAGGAGCCTCTGGATGAGTATTCGCATACCATTTTGAATTCCTCGGCTATAGGCTCCGTCTTTGCCACGCATATCATGGCTCCGCACCTTGCTCCGTACAGAGTGAATGTCTTTGAAAGGCTGTATGCCACGACCGATATGACGTTTTCAGGAAGCTTTTCCAGCTTTGGGAAAAATTCTCTGTACTCGTCTTCATCACCCGCAAAATCTATGTACGCCGCATCTATCACAAGAGCGACCGTCTTGCCGCATCCGGCCTCGTCACACAGTATATCGGTGACCGCATCCCAGTCTTTAAGCGTAAGGGAATATCCCGTAGGATTATGTGCCGGAGTATTTAAGATTATAACGAGACTCTCCTGCTTTTCAAGAAGCTCATGAACCTTTTTTCTGAAATCTCCGCTGTTGAACTTTCCGTCCGCTGTAAAGAGTTCAAACGTCTCTATGGTCCTTCCTATCTCTCCGGCTATTGTGTTGTACGGAGCCCAGTGCCAGTCAGAGGTAAGCACTCTGTCTCCGCCGTCAGAATAATTGGATATCACGTTTCTCAGCGACCCGGTCCCCCCGGGCGTCGATACCGCTCTTATATATCCTTCGGGCTTATGCCTGCCAAAGGCAGCCTTTATTACAGCCTCTCTGAAGGACGGCAGTCCTCCTATAGGAGCATAATCCGCATAATCTACGGGTGAAAGGCTTTTAAACACCTTGTCCACCGAAGCCAGGACCACCAGCTCGCCCTTATCGTCAAGAAGAGATCCGATGGTTGCGTTTATAACGTTATCAGCGCCCTTCTCAGCTATCATGGCCTTCGCCCTGCTGCTTATCCCGAATATCTTATCTTCCCTTGGTATATGCCTTCCGTTGGCTCTCGCTAAAATATATTCCGACACCTTTTACCACCTCGTTTACTAAAAGTTCTTTTAATTATAATATCATAATCCTCTAATTGCAAGTAATTGACAGTATGATTTTTTCCGGCTCAGGCGATAATAAAATCATGGGAGGTGAAGAGTACATGAGACAGGAAAGAAAGCAGAAGGATAAGACTGCCGCCGTACTGGTCCTGTGCTTCTGCCTTATGGCTCTGGTTTCCGTCTTCGCGGTAAAGGCCAACATCGATAAGCTGAAAACCGGCATGGACGATACAGGCACGACTGATGTGGTAAAAAAACAGGCCGTTGAGCAGGAAGCAGAGACCGTCGCAGAGGACGATATAGTGGACAGCCGAGATCAGGCCGGCGAAAGCGGCAGGGCTTCTTCCCCGGAATTTATTGTTCCCATTGAAGGAAAAATTATCATGGATTACTCAATGGATATGCCCATATACTGGGCTACTCTGGATCAGTACATGACCCACGAAGGCATTGATATCGCCTCCTCTGTGGGAACCGAAGTCAAATCATGCGCTTCCGGCACAGTTACAAGAGTTGACGAGGATGACCGTTTCGGCATAACGGTAGAGATAAACCACGGAGAAGGGCTTATATCCGTTTACGGCAACCTTCAAAACGAAGGCCTTATAGAGCTTGGCGAGGTCGTGGATCAGGGAAAAGTCATAGGCAGAGTAGGGCAAAGCTCAATGTTTGAATTCAATGACCCTGAGCACCTTCACTTTGCCATGCGGCTCAACGGCTCTCCCGTTGATCCCCATGATTATATAAGCAGTCTGTGACCGTACGAAAAAGGCCTGCCGTATCTCATAACGTACGCGGCAGGCCCTGATATTTCTCCGTATTTGCCATCTCATCGGCACAGGAGCTTTACATAATTTATGTTTTTTCCTTTACTCATAAATTTTTCTTCGTATTCCGTGATGAACCGGGCAGCATCAAAACCCGACGAATGAAGATCCCTTGTCAGCTCCGCCGTCCTCATTCCCACGGCAGCAGCCTCATTGAGCGTGAAATCAAACAGATCGTCATTATCGGTCTTTACTTCGATCGCTCCGCCCGGCCTGAGAGCCCATATGTATTCTTCAAGACGTTTTCTGTACGTGAGCCTTCTCTTTGCGTGCCTGGCCTTTGGCCACGGATCGCTGAAATTGAGATATATTCCCTCAAGGCTGCTTTCTGCGAAAAACTCATCCATCCTGTCTATAAAACGCGGCACAAAGCGAAGGTTCCGAAGGTCTCCGGGCCCCTCTGAAGCTTTTGCTCTTTCCAGCGCCCTGAGCATGACCGTCTCCTGGCCCTCCACGGCTATAAAAGCGGATTCCGGCTCTGACAGTGCTTTTTTTATTATAAAGCTGCCCTTGCCGCAGCCTATCTCAAGATACAGCCTTTTGTCTCCGAAAATACTCTCCCATATGCCGGGGGCCGGCTCCTCTGTCATGAACTCCGCGCAGGCGCGGAGCCTTTCCTCCAGATCCCTGGCTTTTCTTTGTCTCACAGCACTATCCTTTCCGCCACTATAACAGCCATAAATCCCACAAATGCCAGCGCAGCCGCCAGATCCCTGCTCTGCAGCTTCATTCCGTTCATCCTTGTACGCTTCACTCCGCATCCGTAGCATCTGGCCTCCATCGCCATCGCCAGATCCTGAGCTATCCTGAAAGCGCTTATGAACAGCGGCACAAGGATAGGTATCAGGGCCTTTGCCCTTCTCATTATGTTGCCGCTCTCAAAATCCGCTCCCCTGGCCATCTGCGCCTTCATTATCTTATCGGTCTCCTCGAGAAGAGTCGGTATGAATCTGAGGGCAATGGTCATCATCATAGCCAGCTCATGAGCCGGCAGGCCTATTTTCCCGAAAGGCGAAAGCAGCGCTTCTATGCCGTCAGTAAGATTTATCGGTTTTGTGGTGAGCGTAAGCAGCGATGAGCCTATTATGAGAAGTATCAGTCTTATTACCATAAATGAGGCGAGCCTCAGGCCTTCCCATGTTATTTCCAGAGGTCCGAGGGAGGCGATGACCTCTCCGCCCGTCATGAACATGTTTAATATGAATGTAAACCCTATGATTATGAACACCGGCTTGAGTCCGCGCAGTATGAAAGACAGGGGCACTCTCGACACTGCTATTACCGCCGCAAGACCAGCGGCCGCTATGGCAAAGCCTATAAAATCATCAACAACAAAAAGGGCTACAATGTAAAAAACAGTAACCATTATCTTGACTCTTGGATCCAGTCTGTGTATCCAGGAGCTTCCGGGATAAAATTGTCCCAGTGTAATATCTCTGATCATATATCAAGCTCTCTCTTTAAGTATCCTTGCGATCTCGTCGGCTGTTTCCTCCATTGTGAGGCAGTCGCCTTTTATATCAAATCCTCCGGCCTTAAGCCTTACGGCCATATCCTTTGAATCAGGCAGAGCAAGACCTGTCTTTTTCAGCTCCTCCGCCCTTGAAAACACCTGAGCAGGCGTTCCGTTCATTATTAATCTTCCGTGATCCATCACGAGAACTCTGTCTGCCATATCGGCAATATCGTTCATGTTATGCGAAATGAGAAAAACTATATTCTTCTCGTTTCCGTGTATAGCTCTCACCATTCCCAGAATATCGTCATGGGCCCTGGGATTGAGTCCCGCCGTAGGCTCATCAAGTATGAGCACATCCGGCTTCATGGCTACGACTCCCGCAATGGCCACACGCCTTTTCTGGCCTCCTGAAAGTTCAAACGGGGACACATTCTTCACACTGTCATAGTCAAGTCCCACCAGTTCTACTGCCTCCCGCGCCCGCTCGTAAGCCTCTTCTTCGGACATACCGAGATTCAGAGGCCCGAACGCCACATCCTTTGCGACCGTTTCCTCAAAAAGCTGATACTCCGGATACTGGAAAACAAATCCTATTTTCTTTCTTATATCGCGCATAACTGTTCCCGGCGCGGTAATATCCGTACCGTTTACCGTTATACTGCCTGACTTTGGTTTCAGAAGCCCGTTAAGATGCTGGGCAAGTGTGGATTTGCCTGATCCCGTATGACCTATTATCCCTACCAGTTCTCCGGCTTCCGCCTTGAATGACACGCCCTCTATAGCTGTGGTTTCATGAGGGAGCCCTTCGCTGTATATATGAGTTAATTCACGCACTTCTATGGACATCTCGCCTCTCCCCGCTTACACGCGCCTCTCTTTTTTAAGATTCTTTAAGTAATCGACTATCTCCTCTTCGGACAGTATGTTTTCCGGCATCTCTATTCCTCTTTCTCTCAGAAGCATCGAGAGTTTTACGGCAGGAGGCAGTCCAAGCCCCAGCGCCGCGAGCTCATCAGCTCTTTTGAATATTTCCTCCGGCGTTCCTTCCATTTTTTTGACTCCCCGGTCAAGGACCGTTATCTTATCCGCTTCAGCGGCTTCCTCCATAAAATGTGTTATAAGGATCACCGTTATGCCCTTCCTGTTTAGCTTCTTTATTATGGACATCACTTCGCCGCGTCCCCTTGGATCCAGCATTGCGGTAGGCTCGTCGAATACTATGCACTCCGGATCCATGGCTACCGCCCCGGCGATGGCTATTCTCTGTTTCTGTCCTCCCGAAAGCAGGTGCGGCGCTTTTTTTCTGTAGCCGTACATTTCCACATCTCCAAGAGCATCATCGACTCTGCGTCTTATTTCAGACGGCTCTATACCGAGATTTTCCGGGCCAAAGGCCACATCGTCCTCAACTATGGAAGACACTATCTGGTTATCCGGATTCTGGAACACCATAGCCACCTTTTTTCTTATCTCCCACAGATTCTCCTTAAGCGAGGTGTCCATACCGTCTACATACACCTTGCCCTTTGCCGGTATGAGCAGTCCGTTTATATTTTTGGCCAGAGTGGATTTTCCCGATCCGTTCTGCCCTATAACAGCAGTGAAGCTGCCTCTTTCAACGCTCAGGCTGACGTTTTCCAGAGCTGTTGTCTTTGAGCCTCCGTCGCTTTTGATATATTCAAATGTCAGATCCTCTATTTTTATAAAATCCGCCGTCAAAACCTCTGTCCTTTCGCTGCTGTTATTCTTTCCCGTAATAAGCGTCAAGCCATTCCTTCATGGTATACGCGTCAGGCTGACCGGGAGCCGACTGGCCCTTCCCGGAGGCAAACGTTATACATGAGCCGTAGCGTCCCGCTGCCACACGGGTCGGCTTTCCCCATTCTCCCATTGCCATCATGGCGATGGGGCCTATGTTATTTTTGCTGAGAAAAGCAGATGCTTTCAGAAGGTTCTCAGCATCCTCTTTACTGTAAGCCATTGCGGCAACCTTGCATATATCCGCCCCCAGACTGTACATATACTTTACGAGATTCACCAGCTCCTCTGCCTTTGGCATGGCTTTGAAGTCGTGATAAGACAGTATGGCTCTTGATCCGTATGAATGTATCTCGTCTATTTTCTCCTTCAGGCGCTCTTCGTCTGCCGTGTCGTTTTCATCAAAAAACTCTATGTCTATAAAATCAGCGAGACCGGACTCCGCCACAAGGCTCATTATACTCTCGTTCTGCTCCTTTGTGGTCTCAACCTGTCCGCCCTGTCCTTTTCGCCTCACAGTGAATATTACAGGCATATCCTCCGCTATAAAGTTTATGTCGTCCAGTATCTTGACCAGCTCAAGATATGTATCCTTGTCCTTGAGCCGGCTGTCGATATCGTCCATAGCCGCCAGATAATAGTCCGCCCTCCACTCGATTATATCGCAGGGCAGCTTTTTAGCTTCTTCACATTCCTTAACTATACCTTCAGGGTCTGTCCCTATTATCGGTATCACGACTTTAGGCCGTCCGGGCTGCAAAACCATTTCTTTTACCTTTAATGTATTCATAGCAGTCTCCTTTCCAATCCTAAACGCAGGTTTAATTCTATCATCTTTTACCTTTTTTGAAAAGTCCAATAGCAGCTGACCATCCGGAACTGAAAATACGAGGACCCTCTCATGCCCTCGTATTATCGCTTTCCCTGCAATTATATATTTTCAATGTGAAGATTTATTGTTGCAATGCCGTTTAATTCTCGCCTCATCAGCTGTTTGTAAGGATCACGCGCTCCACTACGTCCGCCACATCCTCACACAGATCGCAGCAATGCTCAAGCTGATCGTAAAGCAGAGTCCATGCCATCAGATCAGCCGGAGCCGGCGGATCCGTATAGAGGGTGCGCATGGCCTGCGAAAACAGCCTGTCTCCCTCTTCCTCCAGGCGGTTTATCTCGATTATGGAATCCCTTATCTTTCTCGATTTTCGGAAGTTCGGGAATTCCTCCATCATAACTTTCATTTCCGCACAGCACTTTATTATTATATCGACAAACTGCAGAGCTTCCTCCCTCAGGCTCGTGATATTGTACATATACATCCTGAGAAGCACATCCTCCAGCCCGTCTGTAACGTCGTCTATAACGTCAGCCAGCTCAAGTATATCTTCCCTGTCAATGGATGTTATGAATTCCTTGAGCAGCTTTTCCAGCATATCGTGCTTGGCAAGATCCGCGGCGTGCTCAACCTTATGCAGCTCATCGATATGCTCCTGGAGCCTGTCCGGGTCAAAATGCCGCAGGTCCTCATACAGCATTCCCGCCGCATCGCACGCATAGGACACTCCTCCCGACAACATGCTGAAATAATCGTGATCCTTCTTTCTTCCCATGTTAATGATCCTCCGTTAGAATATCCACATAAACAATTTTGCCATAAGAAATCCTATAAGTCCGCACCCCGGAAATGTCAGTATCCAGGTCATCCCCATATCCTTGACTATACCCCAGTTTACGCTTGACATCCTTCGAGCCGCTCCGACGCCCATTATTGCCGTTGTCTTCGTGTGCGTCGTCGAAACAGGAAGTCCTGTAAGCGAAGACAGAAGCAGGCATCCCGCACCTGCCATATCAGCCGCAAATCCCTGATATTTTTCCAGCTTTACCATATCCATTCCAACCGATTTTATTATTCGATATCCTCCTATGGATGTTCCGAGCCCCATAACAAGGCTGCATAAAAGCATGAGCCATACGGGTATCTGGAATGTGGTTGCGTCACCCTGCCCGTTCGCAAGAAAAACTCCGAGCATGAAAACTCCCATGAATTTCTGTCCGTCCTGCGCGCCGTGCATAAAGGCCATAGTCGCGCCTCCCGCGATCTGCGCGCCACCGAAAAACCTCGTTGTTCTGCGGCGATCCATATTCCTGCAAACGGCGGCTATCAGTCTTGTGCATATCCACCCGAAAGCAAATCCCAAAACAGTGGACAGTACGAGCCCGTATATGACCTTTATCCATTCGCTTCCGTTTATACCTTCAAGCCCGCTGTGAAGCGCTATGGCAGCCCCGGATATCCCGGCGATAAGCGCATGGCTCTCGCTTGTGGGTATGCCGAACCACCACGCTGCCGTAGCCCAGACGACAATTGCGACCATGGCCGCGCAAAGAGCCACAAGGGCATCATCGTCATTGCCTCCAAAATCCACCATATTGTAAATGGTAGCGGCAACACTGGCGTTTATCATAGTCATAACGAACACGCCTATGAAATTGAACACAGCAGCCATGATTATAGCCTTCCTCACACCGATCGCCCGCGTTGATACGCATGTGGCTATGGCATTTGGAGCATCCGTCCATCCGTTGACAAGGATGACTGCGAGCGTCAGAAGCACAGTTACCGCCAAAACAGGATCTGATACTGCCTGCCCCAGAAAGGCAGAAAATGAAATCGTCATATCGTGACCTCTTTATTTTGCAAAAATTAAATATATACTTTACAATCGACATCCTCATACATAATAAATAAAACGTGACGCAAGGTCACGCTTTTTTCACTTAATTTACATAAAATTTACAATAACGTAAAAAGCTTTCGTATTACAGGATCACGCTCCCTCCTGACTTCTCAGCCTGTATGTGAAATACGAACGGGCCGGCGTCTTACAGAGAGCGGTGGCTATTGCCGCAGCTATGACCATACCAACCGCGAACTGTCCGATATTCCAAGGGATTCCCAGAAGAGGGGCTGCCCAGTTGCCGTACATGATACCTTCCGCGAAATAGTATGCTGCCACCATGAATATGCCCGCGATGACCATTCCAAGTATCTCTCCGGCAAGGAACCTTCCCTTTGAAACATTCTCATTCTTTGAAACCGCCATTATCACAAGTCCCAGAATCAGGGCCATTATACCTTTGATGGCAAATGACCATGGAGCCCACATGGCGAATCCTCCAACAAGATCTCCCAGCATTCCTCCGAGCGCTGCCGCTATGGCTCCGTACTTCCATCCCAGTATAAGCACCGAAAGGAATACCATCGCATCTCCCAGATGTACATACCCCTGCGTGAACGGTATAGGCACTCTTATGAAGAGTATAGATACCATTATGAGGCACATCATGAGCGCAGTCAGGACTATCTTGAATGTGTTGTTTGTTACTTTCATTTTAAAATTCCTCTTTTCAAATTTTATTGTTTATAATATACTATATTAACGGATAAGTGTATATAAATAAATAGACAATAATAATTATTTTTATATATACAGTTTGGAGGAAAATCATGAAAGCGATCATGCCCGTATTCGATGAAAGCCGTAAAAAGCCATATTATCTGCAGCTTTATGAGTACATAAAAGAGCGTATACTTTCCGGTGACATAAAAGAAGGAGAGAAACTGCCGTCACTCCGAAGCCTTTCAAAATCAACGGAACTGAGCATCACCACCATAGAGCAGTCCTATAACCAGCTCCTGGTCGAGGGATATATACACAGCAGGGCTCAGTCAGGGTATTATGTCAGCAACGTATTTTCCCATTCAAGTCAGAGCCCATCTTCCGAAAAGAACAGTTTTTTCCTAAAATCCTCATCTCTGGAAGAGGTCATGAGATCTTCACCCCCTTCGTACTACTATGATCCTGACTGCTTTGACTTCAACAAATGGAAAAAATGCATGAACAAGATCATAAATGAGTATTCTCCCACATTTTTCTTCGAAAGCGCTCCCCGGGGAGAGGAAGCGCTGAGAATAGAGATCGCCCGTTATCTTTACGTATCGCGCGGCGTAGAGTGTATGCCGGATCAGATAGTGATCGGCGCCGGCACTCAGCAGATAACAAATCAGCTTGCCACCATACTCAGAAAGATGTCCATAGAAAACGCGGCTCTTGAAGATCCCGGCTACATGCCTGTACGCAATATATTCAGGGACAGGGGATTTGCCATAACTCCCGTAAAGGTCGGCAGCGACGGCCTCATGATAGAAAAGCTGCCTACCAATATAAAGACCGCTGCATACGTGAGCCCGTCAAATCATGTGTTTACAGGTTCCGTCATGCCTGTCGGCCGAAGATATGAGCTTCTCAACTGGGCAGAGGAAAACAACAGCTACATCATAGAAGACGATTACGACAGCGAGCTCAGATACTTCGGAAGACCGATACCTGCCCTCAAAAGCCTGAAGGGAAACGACAGGGTAATATACCTGGGCTCATTTTCCACCACACTGTTCGCCGCCGTAAAGATAAGCTATATGGTGCTCCCGGAAAAAATGACGCGCCTATTCACCTCCATGGCCTCGGATTATTCTCAGACATGTTCAAAGACAGAACAGCTCACCCTTGCCATGTTCATGGAAACAGGCAATTATCAGACTCATATAAAAAAGCTGCGTAAGCTTTATTCTCAAAAGCTGGCCGCAGCCTCCGACATCCTCTCCAAAGAGGGAGGGGACTTTATAGATATGAAAAACAGATCGTCAGGCATAAATATACTCCTTAAGGTACGAACGGAAAAAAGCGGGGAACAGCTTCGCCGCGAGGCTGCATCTCTCAGGATCCCCGCTGTCCCTCTTGAGGATTCCGACCTTCTGATACTGTATTACAACCAGATACCTCTCCATAAGATGGCTCCGGCTCTGAAGGAGCTTGTGGCTCTGTGGAGATCGTAACCTCCTCTGCCTCTGCTCCGGCTTTCCTCCTTCTTCCTCTTCTCTGAACAAGGCAGAAGGCAGCCAGCAGAAGTATCGAAGCCGCTGTGATCATCACTGCCGCCATCAGCCCGGGAGGTCTGAATGAGAGCCTTATATCATGAGATCCTTCATCAAGGTGCGCAGCTATGAAAACTCCTCCCACCAGTTGATCTATCTCCCTTTCCTCTCCGTCCACCGTAAGAGTCCATCCCTCTTCATACGGTACGGATGTCACGAACACGCCGTCTTCCTCAGCCTCGATGCTCCCCTCGATATACGTATCTCCCCAGTCCCCGACTGTCATCATGCATGAGGAAAGTATGTCGTAAGCGCTTTCCCACACATCTGTATCCACAGTGCAGACATGAGCCTTTACGGTACTCTCTGTTCCCTCTCCGTACTTTATCTCTATCCTGAACATCTCACCTTCTTCCACATCACCTATATCGACTATGGATCCGCAGTCGCTTCTGATGTCCATATCCTTTACCTTATCCTCCCTTTTGACTGTTATGGAGTCAGCGCCGCCCGCTTCAACGAAAACATAGTGCTGTCCGCTTTCGCGCGCCGTATATATGAGCTCCACTGAGCTTTCCGTTTCTTCATCCTCCGGAACGGCCGATACGATGCCGTGCCCGTCCACCGAGGTCTCGGCATTTGCCCCTCCGGCCTCGTCCATTTCAAGGCTGCGGAATACTTTCCCGCTCCTGTTCCCGGTGGCCGCTCTCACATAATCCTCCAGGACCGTGAAAGGATCTTCGCTTTCAGTATCCCAGGTTATTATCTCATTTCCGGTCATATAACCTATGGACAGAGGGTATCTGTTTTCATAGAGGTAAGAATTCCCCGATCTTTCCTTTAATATGAAATTATCATTATCAAGAGGAAGATTTTTGCATATTATATACTTTACATTCAATATGGCATCTGTAACAGGGTCGGTCAGATTGTAATTGTACCTGTTCTTTCCCGGTTCTCCTTCTATGCCTATCTTTTCCATGAGCGCCGTAGCATTCGCGTTCAAAGACGAAGAAAACTGCGATATGCCTCTGTAGTGGTAAAAAGCAGGATTATTGAGAAGGTAATTGGCATCCATTTCCGTTCTGACGAACTCCTTATTCGCCTCCCCGGCAAGAGTCCACACGTCCTCGCTGTTGGTAAAATACGTCTCTCTTGATGTTGTCCCTATTTTATCCACTGACGTCGCCGCGCTAACGGACATCTCCGCCGCTATTACAAATACAGTCAGAAGCAGAAAGACTTTTCTGCGCACTATCCTCTTTTTGTAAAGTATCATTATGATACAGTACATGGCGAGCCAGGCTGTACCCAGATAAAAAAACTCCTCCTTATCATCGACTGTACTTCCCAGCAGTCTCT
This sequence comes from Bacillota bacterium, assembly GCA_963929955.1. Lineage (GTDB taxonomy): Bacteria > Bacillota > Clostridia > Peptostreptococcales > Anaerovoracaceae > Lentihominibacter. Next base: position 8,869 of record CAWVKQ010000096.1, on the reverse strand, counting down.
GAGCAAGTATATAATATCCTATCCCCGCCGCCAGCACCGTCCACAGGGTTTTTAAGCTCACTTCATCTATCCTCAGAAATGCCTTGAAAGCCATGGCTGTGAGAAGGAAGCATATTACAAATGTGTATCTGTAAGGAAGCTGATTCGGAAAATGGAATCCGTGCCATATAAAATCCAGCTTATTGATATTCAGGCTCAGGAACATGAAAACGAGAAAGGCTCCGTTTATGGCCTTTTCCCTTAAGGATATGGATCTGCTCATACAGTAGAACACCAGCAGCAATACTGTCAGAAGTCCGCAGTAAAGATTAGGCAGTCCCTCTCTGTATGTGAGCTGACTGTTTGGAAGAAGCTGGTTGAGCACTTCCAGCACATCATTGTAAAAAAGCCAGTTGTCCGGCATTTCCGCTGATATGTAGTATGTGCTCTGCATACTTATATACGTTGGCAGAAGCATGACCGAAGCCATGGCTATGGCAAGCAGGGAAAATCCCACGGCCTTTCCCGTCGTCTTCAGGCATTTTAAAGCGCCGCCGCCCCTCACCTTTATGAAATACAACGCAGGATAGTAAAACAGTATGAATATACACACCATTATGGCCGTGTAATAGTTGATAAATACGATGAGAGCCAGGCTCACCGTATACAGCACAGGCCCCTTCCCGTCTATTATCCTGCAGAGACCCAGTATGCAAAGCGGAAGCAGAGCAACTGCATCCATCCACATTATGCACCAGTAATATGCCATCACATATGAGCAGAGGGCGTACATGGTCGCAAACGCCGCTGTGACCATGTCGTTTCTGCCGCAGGCATATCTCAGATACAGAGCCATGAAACTTCCTGCCAGCCCTATCTTTATCAGAAGTATGACAGTCACGCCTTCCATTATAAGTTCTCTTGGGAAAAGCGCCAGTATCAGATTGAGCGGGCTCGCGCCGTAATATGCCATAAGGTTCCAGAAATTGCTGCCTCCCGCGCCGTTCCATGTATAAAACAGGCTGCCTCCCTCCTGGAGCTTGTACTGAAGCTCACTTAAAAAAGGCACGTACTGGTGATACATGTCTATAACAGCTATCTGATTATCCCCGAAGGGATATACGCCTTCAGCCGCCAGGGCGATCACCGCCAGCAGCACAGGCAGCAAAAAGGCAGCGAAAATGCATCTGTTGTTCTGCGCAAAGCCTTTAATCCTCATCATCCGTGTTGCTTTCCTTTTCTATATAAATGGGTCTTGCCTTCGTCTCCATGTACATCCTTCCTATATACTCTCCTATTACGCTCAGTATGGCCGTTATGAGCCCTCCGAAGAAAAGTATGAGACATATGGTGGAGGCGTATCCGGGAGTATCCTTCCCCAGTATTACTGTCTTCAATATTTCAAGGATCAGATAGACCGCAGCTCCTAAAGCCGCCGCGCCGCCCAGCACTCCCGTGAATTTAAGCGGAGACGGAGCGAAGTCGATAAAACCGTCCAGAGCGTATTTCATAAGGCTCCACACGGACCATTTGCTCTCTCCCGTCAATCTCCTTACGTTTTCAAACTCTATCCATTCCGTTTCAAACCCGACCCAGGCGAATATCCCCTTTGAAAACCGCTGGGTCTCAGGCATGCTTACTACAGCTTTTACCATCCTTCGGCTCATCATCCTGAAATCAACGGCTCCGTCAACGATATCGATATCGCTGTATCTGTTCATTATCCTGTAAAAGACCCTGGCCATGGCGCTGCGTATCCTTGGCTCTCCCTTTCTCGATACTCTCCTGGCCGCGCAGCTGTCACAGCCTGTCTCCTCCATTTTTTTCGCCATTTCTTTTATGAGTTCAGGCGGATGCTGCAGATCCGCGTCCATTATGACAGCCATATCCCCGCGGGAGGCCTTAAGCCCCGCGTACATTGCCGCCTCTTTTCCGAAATTCCTGCTGAATGAGATGTATCTGACTCTGCCGCAGGCAGCAGACAGATCCTTTATCTTATCCAGAGTCCTGTCTACGCTTCCGTCATCCACGAAAATGTACCTGAAAACAAGCCCGGGAAGCTCTGCGGATACCTTCTCGGTCTCTGAAAAAAAGCGTTCTATATTCTCTTCTTCATTGAAGCAGGGCACTACTATATCAAGCTTCCTGCTTTCGTTTTCTCTATTCATTGGCTTCTTCCTCGCCTGCTTTTGGGATTTTGCGATGGAAATTTCGCAATCAGTATATCACAAAAGGCGCAAAACCAAAACCACGAAGATTAACACTTAATGACAAAGCGTTCACCTTCGTGGTTTTAAACAATGTTCAACACGCTTCCCGGCTGACGCCGCAGACTTTGCGGGCTGCCCCGCCGGCGCCGTAAAGTTACTCCTCCCTGTAGCTCATTATGGCCCAGAGTATCAGAAGAAGGCCTGCGGACATAACGGCAGATGCTATGAAAAAGGCCTTGAATATCGTTTTTCTCGTGCTGGTTTTGCTGATGTTCTTTTCGCTCATATCTCAATCCTTTCCGGCAGGTATCTTCCCAAAGAGCCTGTCCTCTGCCGTTTATTATACCTTACTTCTTAAAAACAATCAAACATTACAGATGAATTTTCAGAAATTTCACAAGCTCTTCAAATTCCGTTGATATCGGGAAGATGGATATGTCTGTGGCATACCCTTTCAGCCAGAGCCTTATTGTGCGTTATCACTATGAGCCCTATGCCTCTTTCCTCTGAAATATCCGTTATCACCTTCCATATCTGAGCCTGGGTTATAACATCCAGCATGGCAGTCACCTCGTCACATATAACAAACCGCGTTTCCGGCCCCAGGGCTCTGGCTATGCAGAATCTCTGAAGCTCGCCTCCCGAAAGCTGAGAAGGCCAGCGGTCGTACCAGTCCTTTTCTATGCCGGCTCTTTCAAGGAATTCCCGATCAGGGCTCCAGCCTTCGTTTATGACCTTTGACATCTTCCACCTGGGGTTCACTGCAAGCTCAGGATTCTGATGTATCATCTGTACCGGACAGAACCCTTTTTGAGGAAGAGGCCTCCCTCCCATGAAGACGCTGCCTCTCTGCGGCTCTACATATCCCGCCAGGATACCGGCAAGGGTGCTTTTCCCGCAGCCGGAAGGTCCCGTAACAGCCACACGCTCACCCTCATCCACTGATATTGTCACGTTTTCAAGTATCCACGGACCCTTCTTCCCGTATCTGAAGCTCAGTCCCTGTCCCTCAAGTCGCATGTAAGCACCTGACCTTTCCTCCCCTGAGATCTCTCATTTCCATGTAGCCTCTGCATTCCTCAGTCCTAAGAGAACATCTGTCCCCAAAAAGGCAGCCCTCAGGCAATGCGCCGGCATATGGCTGCCTTCCCTCTATGGCTATGAAATCATTCTGCGGCATCGCGTCCACAAGAGCCTTTGTATAAGGATGTCTGAGGGCATCTCTTCCGCTGACAAAATCAGAGGCAGGACATACCTCGACTGTAGTTCCCGCGTAAAACACCGCCACCCTGTCAGCCACTCTGACGGCCGTATCTATATCATGGGTTATGAGCAATACGGCGCACCCTGTATCGGCAATACGGCGAAAGCCCTTGAGCATCTCCTCCGCAAGTGATGCTTCAAGTCCCGGAGTGGGCTCATCAGCTATTATCAGCTTAGGCTCGCCTGACAGAGCCGACGCGATCAGAACCCTTCTCGCCATGCCTCCCGAAAGCTGGAAAGGGTACTTGTCCTTCACATCTTCCTCAAGGCCGCACCTTCTCATCACGTCCGCCGCCTTTTCTTCGCTGCCCCTTACACCCTTTATCTGTTCCCCCGCCTTCATGAGCGGATCGAGAAAATCCACTGACTGAGGGATAAATGTTATGTCTCCGTTTTTCAAAAGCCTCGCTCTTATACCTGAAAGCTCCTCGCCCATATAAAGGATACTTCCTCTCGCGGAAGCGTTTTCAGGGAGTATGCCCATTATACAGTGGGCAAGAACGCTTTTGCCCGATCCGCTGGAGCCTGCAACAGCCACTATCTCTCCGCGTCCCACCTCAACATCAAGGGAATGCAGGACTTCCAGCTCTCTTTTTTTCCACCCTCTGTCATACATGCTGAAATCGACAGTGAGATCTCTGACCTTTAAAACAGGTGAATCATCAGACATTTAATATTCCTCCTACTGGTTGCCGCTCCCCGGATTCAGGAGCATTTTCAGCTTGTCTCCAATTGTATCAAACAGCATCACAGCTATAAGCAGCATCAATCCCGGGAAGAGGCAAAGCCACCATTTTCCTGTGATTATATACTCCATGGACTCTGAGAGTATCCCTCCTATGGCCGGGACTCCGGCCGAAAATCCAAATCCCAGGAATGTAAGAGCAGCTTCATGCATTATGGCGTGAGGGAAAAGCAGTACAAGACCCACGATATATACGGGCAGCACATGAGGAACCATGTGATCCAGGGCGATCCTGAACGGCGAACATCCCATTTTGCGCGCAGCGCGCACGTACACTGCGTTCCTGATCTGGAGCACTTCTCCTCTTACGACCCTTGTCAGCTCCGGCCAGTGTGTAAAAGCCACTGCCGCTGCGACTCCGAAGCCGCCTCTGCCAAGCATATATGATATAAGTATTAGCAGGACAAGGTGAGGTATTCCCATACAGCAGTCCACGCACCAGCTTATGACGCGGTCTGTCTTTCCTCCCGCCAGGGCGGACATCACACCCAGGACGAGAGCTATGACAGAGCTTACCGCCGACGCCGCAAGTCCTATGACTATACTGTTCGAAAGGCCCTTTACACTTCTCCACAGCATGTCCCGTCCCATGAAATCCGTTCCGAAGGGATGGGAAAGGCACGGAGCCATAAGCTTGTCGGCATAATCCACTCCGTACATATCAGGATCCATGATCATACCTGCTGTCATTATCAGAAGCAGGTATGATCCCGCGACAGCTATGTATATGGTCAGCTTCTTTTTCATATTGAGCCTGGGATCTCTCAGCCTCGGCTCTCCGGCAGCCATCATACCGCTATGCATGATATCCACCTTCTTTCAGCCTCGGATCTATGACAGCGTAAAGTATATTCGCTGCCAGGTTCCCCACAAATACGAATGCGGCGCTGAACATGGCTATTCCCATGAGCAGAGGCGCATCTCCGCTCATTGCGGCATCCGTTATTGCGCTCCCAAGTCCCGGGTATGAGAACACCGTTTCAGCCAGAGCAATGCCTCCGAAAAGCTCGCTGAATGAAGCGAACTGAACAGTCACGGCAGGGATCGATATGTTCCTGATGCAGTGACGCAGCACCATCTGCTTTACAGACTCTCCTCTGGCTCTGGCAAACAGTATATAATCGCTGTGCATGATCTCTGTCATTTTCTGACGCGTATAAAGAGTTATTTTGCTTATTCCCAGTATGCTGAGAGTCACAGCGGGAAGTATCATATGATATATGCGATCCCACAGCGTGACGTCCTCCGCCAGCTTCCACGCCGGAGCGGCCTGTCCTGTAGGAAACCACCCAAGAGCCACGGAAAACACCGTGAGCATGAGAAGCCCGAACCAGAAAACAGGAGCGGACTGCAGCACAAGGCAGAATGTTCTTATGCACCTGTCGACCAGACTTCCCCTGTAAAGGGCAGCCAGTATGCCCGCGCCAAAGCCTATGATCCCCGACAGCACCCATGCCGTCAGTATAAGAGCCAGCGAGTACCAGAACCTTCCTGCTATCACCTGGCTCACAGGTATGCCGTATGTGATCGAATCACCCAGATCGCCGTGAAGCGTATTGTCCGCCCATTTAATAAACCTCTCCACAGGAGGGTCCTCGAGCCCCCAGTATTCGGCCGCCTCTTCTCTGGCTTCCTCCGACATGGTGGATTCGGGCCCCACATAAGCTGTCAGGGGATCCACGGGAGATGCAGACACCAGTATGAACGATATTATACACACGCCCACCATTAGCGTCAGCATCCTCAGAGCTGTGAAGCAGATATACCTTACTCTCATCACTCTGTTATCCTCCAGTCCTTCATGTTGTTTATAACAGGTACCCCGTGCCCGTGAGCATGAGGTATCTGCGTATCCACGGATATATCAAGATTATCCTTAACAAAATAGCTGTGCTCTATGTTCACTATGTATATATACGCGTGATCGTCAGCAGTCACCGACTGCACCTGCTTCCACGCCTCCACAGCTTCCTCCCTGCTGTTGGCATCCATGGCCTGCTCTATGAGCCTGTCAGCCTCCGGATCTGAATACATTACCGTATTGGCTGTGCCGTTCCCACTGAATTCGTCCGTATAAAAAAGATTCTTCAGGATCACCGGATCATACTGGCCCCATCCCCATACCACTGCGGAAGAATCGGCTTCTGTATTTATCTCATCCCAGGTCATCTGTTCAACATTCACCTGTATTCCCATTTCGGCAGCCTCCTGTGCAAATGCTTCCGCAAGCTGATACCTCCCTGTATCTCCGCTGGGAGCTATGAGGTCGAAGCTGCATTTAAGTTCTCCCATTTCATATATGCCTCCGCTGCCTTCGCTCCATCCGGCCGCCTCAAGGAGAGCTCTGGCCTCATCCTTCCGGCCATCCTCAAATCCCGATGGATTTCCCCATTGAAGATTGGAGGTGAATCCCTCTGCCGGAGTCCCCACTCCGTTCAGAGCATCATCTATTATCTTCTGTCTGTCTATGCCTATATCAAGAGCCTCTCTTACGGCAGGATCCGCCGTCACATTGTTTCCGGCTTTTACCGTGCCTTCATCCGTCTCATATTCTCCGGCCGGAGATACCGGCAGGCTTATCTGCCTCACATCCATTGTATCCAGCTCTTCAAGGTGCATTCCTTCGATCTCTTCGTTTACATAGTTGGTATCAGCCATCACCAGATCCAGCTCACCGGTGCGGGCGCTGGCCATTGCGGCATCAGGCTCCATATTTAGTATGGTGACCCTTGGTATTGAAGGGGCTCCTCCGTAGTAGCTCTCGTTTGCCTCAACCACTATCCTCTGCTGCGGATCATACTGGACAACCTTCCACGGCCCCGTGCCTACAGGCTGCGTATTGAAAGTCTCCTCGTCGTATCCGTCGCTTGGCACTATGCCCAGGCTTGCCGTCTGATCAAGAAACGACGAATAGGGTTCGTCAAGGGTGAATACCACGCTGTAGTCTCCGTCGGCTTCTACGGACTTCATCCTGGTGAGATCCACATTCTCGTTGACACCCTGATTCTCCTTAACAGTATTATATGTAAATACTACATCCTCTGCCGTGAACTCGGAGCCGTCATGGAATGTAACACCCTCCCTGAGCCGGAATGTATATGTTAAAGCATCCTCGCTCACAGTCCAGTCAGTTGCAAGATCGCCCGTATACCGGGAGTCCGGATCAACCGTTATCAGAGCATTGTTTGTAAAAGAATACCCGTCAGGCATCGCGCCTTTCACAGGATCCATGCTGTCGTCAAACACGGCGCTGCCGACATATATGGATATTCCTCCGTCTGTCTTCTCATCGTTTCCGCAGCCTGCCATAAGGCCCGTGAAAAGCGCGGCAATGGCTGAGGCAAAAAACAGCTTTCTTAAAAATTTCGCTTTTTTCATGTCCGTTTCTCCCTTCGGGACTTGAGCTGATTTCATGTAATAAAAACAGGAAGACTGCTCTGAGGGTCTTCCGGCCCCCGTTACAGCCTTCCTGGCATCATCAAAATATATCAACGTTTTCTCCTGTTTAAAACATCCTTCCTCCTGGAAGGTCAGAAAAGCTTCATGCTTCCTGTTTCTCAGTCAATGATACATCATTTTTCCCGTTCCCGTCAAGACAGGTTTGTCGATTTTTAAGGCTATTTTCATATTGTAAATTCCTTGTAAAATTTCCTTATTCAGCATATAATTATTATGTGAATCAGGAGGAATCATAATGGCAAAAGACAAGGTAATGATAGTTGACAATGAAATGGAGATCATCCAGCTCATAAAGCTCTATTTATCCAGGGAAGGCTATGATATAGTGTGGACTACGGACAGCACGAAGGCCGCCGCCCTTGCTATGAGTGAAAAGCCTGATTTAATTCTCCTGGATGTTGTGATGCCGGGTCTTTCCGGTATCGAGCTTTGCGGCAAGATCAGAGAGCAGAGCGATGTTCCTATTCTTTTTGTAAGCTGCAAGGGACAGGATATGGATAAGGTCCTCGGCCTTTCAATAGGCGGAGACGACTACATTACGAAACCTTTCAGTCCCGCTGAGCTTGTGGCGAGAGTCAAGGCTCATCTGAGGCGCAGTAATATAATAAACAGCTCCCATTCCGGAGGGGCTTCCGATGACAGCGTACTTTCCGTAGGCGGTCTTGAGGTGAACCTTACGGCTCACACCGTAACAGTGGACGGAGATCCCGTCCATCTTACAGCCAAGGAATTCGAGCTGCTTGTGCTTTTCTGCAAATATCCCAACAGGGTATTTACCAGCAGACAGATATTCAACAATATCTGGGATACGTACGGACTTGAGGATGATGTGAGAACTGTAATGGTCCATATAAGCAATCTTCGAAAGAAGATAGAGGCCAATCCCGAAAAGCCGCGCTGCATAGCTACGGTAAGAGGAGTCGGATACAAGCTGATCTCAGACTGAACCTCATCGTTCATGTACTCAACCCTATTCAGACTTCGTCCATAAAACAAACGGGAGGCAGACCCCAAAGGATCTTCCTCCCATACAGCTGTATGCTGTCGCTTTGCTATTCAGCGCATCGCAGTTATTCCGGTCGCTATCGGGCTCCGTTCTTCCTTCTCACGCCGTAGGCGACAGTCCCTGCTTAGCAAGCCGGATCATCTCCGGCGTGTTTTATGCGTTGAATATTCTCACAATTACTTATAACACAAAAAAACGGATCTGACA
>CAWVKQ010000095.1:0-33225 GCA_963929955.1 Bacillota bacterium | reverse complement strand
TCCTATTACGAAGGACCATATGTAGTTGATGGAGTTGATGAATGTCCAGAAGGCGCCTGTAACTCCGAAGTATGTGAAGAATGGGAATATGAAGGATATTACCCATGCTATGATAGCTGCCCAGTTGATGCCGTTCGTGTAGTGGTATCTTCCGTCCCTGCCCATAAACAGCGCCATGATGTCGACTCTTCTGTGCTTGCATACGAAGTAGTCAGCCATGAGTATGGCAGCCAGCGGAGCGAGGATCGTTCCGTAAGCGTTCATCCATGTGAAGAATGCGCCGCCGGAACCGTATATCCACCATGCCTGCAGGATGAAGAACGCAATACATACGGCGATCAGTACACCCTTCTTGTAGGAGATCCTCTTAGGCGAGATGTTGGAGAATCCGTTTGCAGGAGCAACTACGTTGGCTGCAACGCATGTGGTTATTGTCGCCATGATTACGCCTACGGCAGCGATGAATACGATTATCTTGCTTTCGATGTTGTACAGTACGGAAACTACGTCGAAAGGATTGTAGTATCCCGCGTGTCCCTCGGTGAATCCGTTAGCTGTGTTATAAAGCTGAGCTGACTGAGCGTAGAGAGCGCCTACGAAAGCGCAGAAAGCCATAGGTACAGGCATTCCGTAGAGCTGCCCTCTGAATTGAGCCGACTGAGATTTTGCGTATCTTGAGAAGTCAGGTATGTTGAGAGCCATTGTAGCCCAGAAAGCAATGTTGCCCATAAGACCGATCAGGTATATGGTAGCGAAGTTAGGACCGGAAGCTGCCAGGAGCTCAGGGTTGTTAGGCTGACCCATGATCTCACCGAATGAGTATCCGGCGTCTGTTCCGATATATACGGACCAGAACATGAGAGCTATCATAAGAGCGATAAGTATCGGTCCGCCGATATTCTGAACCCATTTAATCTGGTCGATACCTTTGTAGGCTACCCAGGCAACGAATGCCATGAACAAAACATAACCGATAAATGTTCCCGCGGAAGTAGTCTGCATGCCGCCCCATGAAGGAAGGCTTATGGTCCATGAAGGATCCATGAACTTAGGAGCAAAGCAGCCTATGATAGCGGCAACGGCGCCGCCGCCTACCCACGCCTGTATGGCGGTCCAGCCGCAGGCCGTGATGGCTCTTGAGAGGGTAGGTATGTGTGCTCCTACACTTCCGAAGGTCATCCTCGCAAAAGCAGGGAACGGAAGTCCGTACTTACAGCCTATCTGTGAGTTGAGCTGGATAGGAATGAGGATGATGATGTTTCCCAGCGCTACGTTGAGAACGGCAAGCCACGGTGATACGCCCTGGCTTACAAGTCCCGTAGCGAGCGATAACGACGGTACACAGATGGACATGCCGACCCACAACATCGTGATGTTGTATGTGGTCCATGTTCTCTGTGACACTGACGTCGGAGCAAGGTCCTCGTTATAATATTTTGAGGATATGAGTTCCGCACGCGCCGCGTCTGTCAATTCGAACAGACCGTTTTTTTCAACTTGTGTGTACGTTGACATAAAACACCTCCATTTAAGAATAAATAAATATAAATTATAACAAGGTTATTATACTACAGAATTGTCAGAAATGTAACTAGTTTTTTGTTAATTCTCAGAAAATTATTTACATTTCTGAGGCGCGTATTCCTCCCTGCGGGACGGATACTTGTTTTCAGCGTTTCGGGAAAATAGAATTTTTTTCAAAACACATATGATGCGGCAGGATTTGACATGAAATTTGACATGGAATTAAAGTTGTTATATAAAAGGAAGTGGTTCAAAAAAGAGACAGATGGTTATTTTTTTGACATATATATTTTATACGAAACGGGCAAATATGGAGGTAACTGACAATGGATTTTACGAAAAAAGATATAGAGAAGATTCTTGACCGGCTGAAGGCGGAATATCCTGATGCGGGCTGCGCCCTGGAGCATAAGGATATATATCAGCTTCTCATAGCTGTGGTGCTGTCGGCCCAGACCACAGACAAAAGCGTCAATAAGGTGACACCGGAGCTCTTTGAAAGATATCCTTCTCCTTTTGAGCTGGCAGAGGCGAGACGCGAGGATGTGGCTGATATCATAAGGACCATAGGGATGTACAGGACAAAGTCCGGAAATATAGTATCACTGGCAAAGAAGCTGGCAGAGGAGCATAACGGAATGGTTCCGGATGACTATGAAGAGCTTGTAAAGCTCCCGGGAGTCGGGCGCAAGACGGCAAACGTAGTGCTTTCCGTGGGATTCGGACATCAGAGAATAGCGGTGGACACCCATGTTTTCAGAGTTACAAACAGGATAGGTATCGTGCACGAAAAAGATGTTCTGAAAACGGAGCTTGCTCTTATGGATACGCTTCCTGAAAACAGATGGACGGAAAGTCATCACAGCTTCATATTCCATGGGAGGAACTGCTGCAGCGCCAGAAATCCAGGATGTGAATACTGCGTCATAGCAGATATGTGCCGCAGGGAGGGGCTTTGACGGGAGAACGCTTAAAGAGGATACTTTGACCCTTATTTGCGGTAAAGACATATGATTTAGTTAAAAAGGCTGTCACATTGACTTTTGATGTCTGTTGATGTGACAGCCCTGAATGATTTGAGATACCGTACCTAAGCGTTTTTGCCGCAGCAGTGCTTGTACTTTTTGCCGCTTCCGCACGGGCACGGATCGTTGCGTCCGATCTTCGGCCCCTTTACCACTGTCTTGGATTTTTTGTAGGCCTTTGTTATATCCTTTATCTTTTCTTCTCCCAGTACATCCATCCACTGAGGAAGACTGTAAAGATGATCCGCATCCGCGGCCAGCATATTATAGAACAGGGTCTCAGGCTCTATTTCTATCTCTACATGGGAAGCCTCGTCAAAGTTTTCGAAATCGTTTTTATTCTTCAGACTGCTGTCAACGCCGTCAAGAAAGCCCATAAATATTACAGGGCGGACGTTATAGCTTTCGGAAAGCTCACCGAGCGTCCCGGTGATCTTCTTTGAAGGGTCGCCCAGGATATCGCCGTATATTTTCTTTTCGGCCTCGCTGTATTCCTGCCAGAAGTCCTGGAACGTATCTTCAGTCTGGTTTTCTATAAGATCCCTCCACTGTTCGAATAAAGTCATTTAAAGAACCCTCCTTACTATTTCCATCACGTCTCCCATGACGGCACTTCCCGTCGGTAGAGGACCGGCTCCCTTACCGTAAAACATCAGCTCGCCCACAGCGTTGCCTTCAACGAATACAGCGTTGAATTCCATGTTTATGCTGGCGAGAGGATGGCTTTTCGCAAGGCGCAGAGGTCTGACCTCGTAATCGAGACTGCCGTCGTCCTTTTTCGTGGCTCTCGCTATCAGTTTGATAACGCAGCCTTCGGCGCGGGCGCTTTCGATATCATCCTTTGTGATGGCGGATATCCCCGTTGTCGGGATGTCCTTTGGATGTACGTACTTGTCAAACATGAGAGCCATGAGTATGGAGAGCTTGTTCGCTGCGTCAATGCCTTCTACGTCAGCGGTCGGATCCGCTTCGGCAAATCCCTTTGCCTGAGCCTCTTTAAGAGCTGTGTTATAGTCGAGGCCTTCCTTTGTCATCATGGTCATTATATAATTGGTAGTACCGTTGAGTATGCCGAGGACCTCTATGAACCTGTTGGCTCTGAGAGGCCCGTCTATGGCTGTCAGTATAGGTATACCGCCGCCTACGCTGGCTTCATATCTGAACATAACCCCGTTTTTTTCGGCGGTTTCCATTATTTCGGGATAATTCGCAGCAACCGCCGCCTTGTTGGCTGTGACCACATGCTTGCCGTTTTTCATGGCTGACAGCATGAATGAGGTGGCGGGCTCTATGCCTCCGAGGAGTTCTATGACTATATCTATATCGGGATCTGTGAATATGGACTCGGGGTCTGACGTGAATTTCTCAGGGGGAACGTGTATGCCCCTGTCTCTTTCCACATCTTTTTCAAGGATCTTTACTATGTCTACCTTTGCGCCGAGAGTCGATTCGATCGCATCTCTGTTGAGCTCAAGAGTTTTATATGTGCCTGTGCCTATGTTGCCGAGACCGAGAAGACCGATTTTTACTGTTTTCATTCTAAAACCTCCGTGTAAAATTGCGATTACCAGTTGATTATATAACAAAGTCGGCGGTTTGTCTTTATTATTTTTGCTTTTTATAAGGATAAAAAGAATATCGATAAGACGACTTCTTGCGGTTTTCACCCGGTTATTATAAACTAAAAGCAGATAAATACAATGCGGAAAGGAATGAAAAATGTCTCTTCATATAGTACTCGTAGAACCTGAGATACCTCCAAATACCGGAAACATAGCAAGGAGCTGCGCCGCTACCGGAGCTGTGCTGCATCTTGTGAAGCCTCTGGGGTTTTCCATAGACGACAGGAGCCTTAAAAGAGCCGGACTGGATTACTGGCCGTTTGTAAAACTCGAGGTGCATGAAAGCCTTGACGATTTTATGGAGAAATACAGGAAACAACACGATGATAAGAGGATGTTCCTGGCTACGACAAAAGGAGAAAGGCTTTACAGCGAGGTTGAATACAGAGACGGAGACATGCTGCTTTTCGGAAGGGAGACCGCGGGGCTCCCGAGGCGGTTCATAGAGGAAAACAGAGAAAACTCCGTGAGGATACCCATGAGCGGCGATACGAGACTGAGATCACTCAACCTGGCCAATTCGGTAAACATAATCCTGTTTGAAGCTCTGAGACAGTTGGGATTTGACGGCCTTGAATGAAAGGCGCATAAATTCCTGTCAAAAGCCGGTCCATATGTGATATAATATACTCTGAGGTAGGAGATAAGTATGAGACTTGGTTATGATCTTACAATAGAGCAGGCGCAAAAGCTTGTGATGACCCCGGAGCTTATTCAGGCTATACAGATACTGCAGTTCAATACACAGGAGCTGGATGCTTATGTAGAGGAGCAGCTTTTGGTCAATCCTGTCCTGGAGCAGAGCCACTCAGAAGGGAGCGGAGATGCGTCCCGTGAAGAAGGAGAAGCGTTTGGGGAGATGAAGGAAAGCCGTTCTCCCGAAAAGGACAGAGCCTCCAAGGATGAGGATTTTGACTGGAAGGAGTACATAAAAGACAGGCAGTACGACGATATAAGCTACAGACAGTGGGAGGAAAAAAGCAGCGACGAAAAGGGGAGCATGTACGAACAGTATGCTTCCTCGGATGTAACGCTGCCGGAGCATCTCATGTTTCAGCTACAGTTTGCTTCAGGCAAGAAGAGCTGCAGGAAGATAGGAAGGTATATCATAGAGTCCCTTGACGAAAACGGATACATGACGTCCACCGAGGAAGAGATAGCGCGTGCGCTCGATGTTCCGGAGGAAGCTGTGAAAAAGGTGATCGACATGATACACACCTTTGATCCGGTCGGAGTGGGAGCCAGGGATCTGAAGGAATGCCTCATAATACAGCTCAGGCAGAAGGGAGAGCTGACGGAGCTGTTTGAGCGTGTAATAAACGAACATCTTGACGATCTGGCAAACAACAGGCTGGCGGTGATAGCCAAGGATATGGGCATATCCACATTCGAGGCTCAGGAAATGAGCGACATGATAAGGACGCTGGAGCCCAAGCCGGGAAGACAGTTCGCCTCTCAGGTCGAGACCAAGTACATAGTGCCTGACGTTATAGTGGAGAGGGTGGATGACGATTATGTGGTGACCATAAACGACAGCAGCACCCCAAGGCTCATGGTAAGCTCCTATTATCAGAGCCTGCTCCATCAGTCGGAGACTGACGAGAAGCTCTCCAAGTACCTGTCGGACAGGGTCAATTCCGCTCTGTGGCTCATAAGGAGCATAGAACAGAGAAAACAGACGATATATAACGTGGTGACCGCTGTTGTTAAATACCAGAAGGATTTTTTCGACAGGGGGAGCAAATACCTCAGGACGCTCACCCTTAAGGATATAGCCGAAGAGGTGGGCATACACGAGTCCACTGTGTCCAGATCCATAAACGGCAAATACCTGCAGAGCCCGCGAGGGGTATTCGAGATAAAATATTTCTTTTCCGCCGGAGTGTCGGGAAGTCACGGAGAGGGCATATCCTCGAACAGCATAAAGGAGTTTATCAGAGAGATAGTGGAAAACGAGGATACAAAATCTCCGTACAGTGATCAGGATATGGTTGAGCTCCTCAAGGAAAAGGGTATAAGCATTTCAAGAAGGACTGTCGCCAAATACAGGGATGAGATGAACATACTGTCCTCATCCAAGAGAAGGAGATATTAGAGCCCGAGGGTTTTAATATAATATAAAATACAAACATATAAGAAAGAGTGTTTTAGGAGGAACTGAAAATGGGAATCAAAATCGGAGTGAGCGGATTCGGTCGTATCGCCCGTGTTGCCATCAGAGTGGCCGTGGACATGCCGGAGATAGAGATCGCAGGCATCAACGTGCGAAACGCGGATAAAGAGTACATGGTGTACATGCTTAAATACGATACGGTATTCGGTCGGTTTCCGGGAGAGCTGGGGTATTATGATGATGGACTGATAATAAACGGCAAAAAAATACCCGTATACAGCGAAAGTGATGCTGCCAACATTCCGTGGAGCAGCTGCGGCGCCGAATACATCGTTGAGGGAACAGGCGCCTACAACACTACGGAAAAGGCTATGGTTCACATAAATCAGGGCGCAAAGAAGGTAGTGATAACAGCTCCCGCTAAGGACAAGACAACGCCTACCTTCGTAATGGGCGTAAATCACATGGAGTACAGAAAGGATATGGACATAGTGTCCAACGCATCCTGTACGACAAACTGTCTGGCTCCGGTCTGCAAGGTCATTGAGGACAACTGGGGCATAGAGCAGGGACTCATGTCAACGATACATGCCGCTACGGCAAAGCAGAAGGTGGTGGATGCCAGATCGCTTAAGGACTGGAGGACAGGCCGCTCCGCGTTCGGCAACATAATCCCTACCAGCACCGGGGCAGCAAAGGCGGTAGGCCTTGTAATACCTTCCCTGGTGGGAAGGATGACAGGCATCGCCTACAGAGTGCCTACAAACGATGTTTCGGTCATAGACGTGAACATACAGCTCAAAAAATCAGCCAGCTATGAGGAAATCTGCAGAAAGATAAAAGAAGCCTCAGAGGGCGAGATGAAGGGCGTTATCGAGTATATCGACGATGAGGTGGTTTCAAGCGATTTCATCGGAGATCCGCATACATCCATATTCGATGCAAGGGAAGGCATACAGCTCAATGACAGGTTCTTTAAGCTCATCGCTTTCTATGACAATGAATACGGATATGCCACAAAGGTCCTTGAGCTTATAAAGCACATGTACAGTGTGGATAACAGATAGGTATAAAAGATCAGAGATGCAGCCGGCTGAGGCCGGCTGTTCGTCGTGTGAGATTTTGTCAGTGGGATGATTATTCGTTAAAGGAAAGGGAGGCAGATATGAAAAAGACAGTCAGAGATGTGGATGTGTCAGGCAGGAGAGTTCTCGTAAGATGCGATTTCAACGTCCCGATGAAGGACGGTGAGATAACGGACGACACGAGAATAGTCTCGGCTCTTCCGACAATAAAATATCTTATCGAAAACAGAGCCAAGACGATCCTTATGTCGCATATGGGAAGACCTAAGGGGGAACCTAAGCCGGAGTATTCCCTGAGGCCCGTGGCTAAAAGGTTATCGGAGCTTCTGGGACAGGAGGTCATATTCACCCCTTCGCCCGAAGTGGTGGACGATGAGGTGAGAGGGAGAGCAGGCGCGCTTAAAGAAGGAGAAGTCATGCTTCTTGAGAACGTCCGCTACAGAAAGGAAGAGACAAAGAACGAGGAGCCGTTTACGGGACAGCTGGCAGCTCTTGGCAATATTTTCGTAAACGACGCTTTCGGGACAGCTCACAGGGCTCACTGCTCCACAGCGGGAATAGCCGGATATCTGCCGAGCGTTTCGGGATTTCTTATAGAAAAGGAAGTGAAATTCCTCGGCGGAGTCTTAAATGATCCGGACAGACCTTTCGCGGCCATAATGGGGGGAGCCAAGGTCGGAGACAAGATACTCGTAATAAGGAACCTGCTTGGAAAGGTGGACATACTTATAATAGGAGGAGGCATGTCGTATACGTTCTTCAAGGCCATGGGATACGGGATAGGAAAATCCATACTGGACGAGGAGAATGTGGAGCTGGCAGGCGATCTCATGAAAGAAGCCGCCGAAAAGGGCGTAAAGCTCATACTGCCCGTAGATGCTGTCTGCGCTGAGGAGTTCAGAAACGACAGCAGGAAGGCGGTATATGACAGAGACAGTATACCGGACGACATGATGGGGATGGATATAGGCCCGAAGACCATTGAGATTTGCAGAGAGGCTCTCAAAGATGCGAAGACCATAGTATGGAACGGTCCTGCCGGAGTCTTCGAGATGCCTTCATTTGCGGAAGGAACGAGAGCCATAGCTGAGATACTGGCTCAAAGCGATGCGGTGACCGTCATAGGAGGCGGCGACTCCGCGGCAGCTGTGGCGCAGTTCGGACTTGAGGATAAAATGACCCATATTTCCACGGGAGGCGGAGCTTCTCTGGAATTTCTGGAAGGCAGGGAATTGCCGGGAATAACATGCTTGGAGGACAAATAATGAGAATACCTTTTATAGCCGGGAACTGGAAAATGTTCAAGACAAAAAAAGAAGCCGCTGATTTTGCCGAGGAGTTCAAAAAGCTTTATAAGGGTACGGATGTAAGGGCAGCCATATGCGCTCCGTTTACTGATCTTGAAACCCTTGTGGAGGCCTTCAGAGGCACTGACATAAAAGTGGGCGCGCAGAACATGCATTTTGCAGACGAAGGAGCGTATACAGGAGAGATATCGCTGGGGATGCTGGAAGAGACAGGGGTTGATTACTGCATAGTCGGACATTCCGAGAGAAGACAGTACTTCGGAGAGACCGACGAGACAGTGAACCTCAAGGTCAGAAAGCTTCTGGAAAGCTCCATAGATCCCATAATGTGTGTCGGAGAGACCCTTGAAGAAAGGGATGGAGGAAAAGCTTTCGATATCGTGAGAGCCCAGCTCCAAAGGGGTCTTGAAGGAGTTGCGCCGGAAAGCGCCGGGAAACTGGTAATAGCCTATGAGCCTGTGTGGGCAATAGGCACGGGAAGAACGGCGACGCCTCAGCAGGCTGAGGAAATGTGCGCTTTCATAAGAGACGTGCTTATAGACATGCTGGGCGAGGAGGCTGCGGACAGAGTGATAATCCAGTACGGAGGAAGCGTGAAGCCGGAGAATGCATCGGATATAATGAATATGGAGGAGATAGACGGGGCGCTCGTAGGAGGAGCAAGTCTTGATCCGAGATCATTCATGGATATAATTGATTTTTAGGAGGAGAAAAGATGGCGTATATTGAAGATGTTATAGCAAGAGAAGTGCTTGATTCAAGAGGAAACCCTACTGTAGAGGTTGAGATAATGCTCAGCGACGGCTCTGTCGGAAGAGCAATAGTGCCTTCGGGCGCTTCCACGGGAGTCCATGAGGCTGTCGAGCTGAGAGACGGAGATGAGGGCAGATACCTGGGAAAGGGAACTCTCAAGGCCGTTGAAAATGTAAACGGAGAGATAGCGGACAACATCATGGGATGGGACGTGTTCGATCAGGTAGGACTTGACAAGATGCTCATAGAGCTGGACGGAACGCCTAATAAGGGAAGACTTGGAGCCAACGCCATACTGGGCGTTTCCATGGCAGCGGCCAGAGCGGCTGCGGAATCTCTGGGACTTCCGCTGTTCCAGTATCTTGGGGGAGTGAACGGAAAGACTCTTCCTACGCCTATGATGAACATATTGAACGGCGGAGCCCATGCGGACAATACTGTTGATATCCAGGAATTCATGATAATGCCTGTGGGAGCCGACAGCTTCAGAGAAGCCCTCAGAATGGGCGCGGAGGTGTTCCACAACCTGAAAAAGGTCCTCAAGGGAAGAGGAATGAATACAGCGGTAGGTGACGAGGGCGGATTCGCTCCGGATCTTTCCACAAACGAGGAAGCGATACAGGTAATAATAGAGGCTATCGAGAAGGCGGGATACACACCTGGAGAGGATGTGAAGATCGCCCTGGATGTAGCTGCCAGCGAGTTTTACGACGCAGACAGGGACATATACGATCTGACGGGAGAAAAGGTGAGCAGAACGGCAGAGGAAATGGTTTCGTATTATGAAATGCTCTGTGAAAAGTATCCTGTAATATCCATAGAAGACGGCCTTGCGGAAGACGACTGGAAGGGCTGGAAGCTTCTTACGGAAAGACTGGGCGGAAAGGTGCAGCTCGTAGGGGACGACCTCTTTGTAACGAACACCGAGAGGCTTTCAAAGGGTATAGACGAGGGCATAGCCAACTCGATACTCATAAAGGTAAATCAGATCGGTACGCTTACAGAGACATTCGATGCCATAGAAATGGCAAAGAAGGCCGGATATACCGCGGTGGTATCTCACAGGAGCGGTGAGACAGAGGATACTACGATAGCCGATATAGTAGTGGGACTGAACGCCGGCCAGATAAAGACAGGTTCCCTTTCAAGGACTGATCGTATAGCAAAATACAACCAGCTCCTCAGGATAGAAGAACTGCTGGATGCTTCGGGACAGTACTCGGGAAACAAGGCTTTTTACAACATAAAAAAGAAATAATGCAGGCAAATCAGGGCTAATTGGAGCCTAAAATTGTTGATTTTTGGCCGTTGCTGTGATAAACTCAAGAAGTTAGGTTACAAGGAGGGTAAAAAATGAGTACAGCTCTTATGATAGTGCTGGCCTTTGTCAGCGTGGTGCTGATAATCAGTATCCTGCTCCAGTCCAGCAACAGCGCGGGATTGTCAGGCTCCATAGGCGGAGGCGCGGAGCAGCTTTTCGGAAAAAAGAAGAGCCAGGGCTATGACGGTATCCTCAGCAGGATATCAACTGTCACAGCCGTCATATTCATAGTGTTGTCGCTGGTGCTCGTGGCTCTTGAATAAGAGGCCGGAGCCTGCACAGCATATGAAAGTTGCGGTTTTTAATCTGTTCAATATTAATTTTTATTTTAATATGTCATGTACGGAAGCTATATAAGAGGTGTCCTTGATACAGGAGGTGTCTTGGATACCTCTTATATATAATTGCCGGACATGAGAGGGAGGTATTATTAAAATGAATGTTTTAGCGATTCTTACCGTAGTCGCGGCCATAATAGGACTTGTCGCGGCTGTCGGCCTGTCTGTCTGGATAAGCAAGGCTGACGAAGGTAACGAAAGAATGAGGGAGATCGCCGGATTTATCCGGGAAGGCGCCATGGCGTTCCTCAAGAGGGAATACAGGATCATGGCTATCGTTATCATCGTCATCGCACTGCTCATCGGATTCGGACTGCAGAGCGTAACTACCGCTGTGCTTTACATAGTGGGCGCTCTTCTGTCGGTACTGGCAGGTTTCTTTGGAATGAAGGTGGCTACCCTCGGTAACGTGAGGACTGCCAACGCGGCCATGGAGTCAGGTATGAACAAGGCTCTCAAGATCGCGTTCAGATCCGGAGCTGTAATGGGTCTTGCCGTAACAGGTCTGGGACTTCTGGGACTGGGCGTTGTTGTATGCGTTCTCGATCTGGCTACAGTCATGGAATGCGTTACCGGATTCGGCTTCGGAGCCTCTTCAATGGCTCTCTTCGGAAGAGTGGGCGGCGGTATATACACCAAGGCTGCCGACGTGGGCGCTGACCTTGTAGGAAAGGTCGAGGCCGGTATTCCGGAGGATGACCCGAGAAACCCTGCAGTTATAGCTGACAATGTGGGAGACAATGTAGGAGACGTTGCGGGAATGGGATCAGACCTTTTCGAATCCTATGTGGGATCCATAATATCAGCGGTAACTCTGGCAGCAGTGGCTGCGGCCAACTCGGGCGGGCTCTTTGACGATACCATGGCAGCTATGTTCCCTCTGGTAATGTCAGGAGTAGGTATAATCGCTTCTCTTATAGGTATATTCATGGTAAGAGGCAAAGAAGGATCGAATCCGGCCAATGCTCTCAACATGGGAACTTATACGGCAGGTATAATAGTTATCATAGTAACTGTGATACTTTCAAAGGTGATGCTGGGATCGTTCAGTTACGCCATCGCTGTTATAGCCGGCCTCATCGTGGGTATAGCCATAGGAAAGATCACCGAGATATACACATCCAGCGACTTCAAGTCGGTAAAGAAGATAGCGGAGCAGTCTCAGACAGGCTCAGCTACTACCATAATAAGCGGACTGGGCGTGGGAATGATGTCCACACTCTGGCCTATAATCTGCATCGTTATAGGTATATTCGCCGCATACGAGACAGCGGGAATGTACGGTATCGCTCTTTCGGCGGTGGGAATGCTTTCAACTACCGGAATGACGGTAGCCGTAGACTCATACGGACCTGTATCCGATAATGCCGGCGGCATAGCCGAGATGTCCGAGCTTCCTGAAGACGTAAGAGAAATAACGGACAAGCTGGATTCAGTAGGAAACACGACTGCGGCCATAGGAAAGGGATTCGCCATAGGTTCCGCAGCTCTCACTGCACTGGCTCTCTTCGCATCATATGCCCAGGTTACTGAGATGGGCTCTGTTGACCTGCTTCAGCCTGTAGTTGTAATAGGACTGTTCATAGGAGCAATGCTTCCGTTCCTCTTCTCAGCCATGACTATGAATTCCGTAGGAAGGGCTGCCAATCAGATGATAGAAGAGGTAAGAAGACAGTTCAGAGAAGACAAGGGAATACTTGAAGGAACATCGAGGCCTGACTATGCTCACTGCGTTGACATATCCACAAAGGCAGCGCTTAAGGAAATGATCGTTCCGGGACTCATGGCTATAATAGCGCCGCTGGTAGTGGGACTTGTTCTGGGCGTTGAAGCTCTCGGCGGAATGCTGGGAGGAGCTCTTTCATCAGGCGTTCTTCTTGCTCTCATGATGGCCAATGCCGGCGGAGCATGGGACAATGCCAAGAAGTACATAGAGGAAGGCCATTTCGGAGGAAAGGGATCCGATTCTCATAAAGCTGCTGTTGTGGGAGATACGGTAGGCGATCCGTTCAAGGATACGTCCGGACCTTCCATCAATATACTCATAAAGCTTATGACGATAGTATCGCTGGTATTCGCCCCGCTGTTCGTACAGGTGGGAGGACTTATCAACACACTGTTCTAAGCTGAGGGATAAACTTAAAAGCAACAGGCAGGAGGCTGCAGATGCGGCTTCCTGTTTTTTATTCCATAAATTAGAAATCTCCTTTTGAAATATTTTATTATCATTTACAGATAATAAAAGAGAAAAAAGAGAGGAGAAAAGTGATGAAAAAGCTCAGGATATTCGCCGCCGCGATCATGTGCGTTTCCCTTCTGGCTTTCGCAGGCTGCGGCAGCAATGATGCTGCGGACACCGGAGAAGAGGGGACGGTTACGGAAGAGACCAGAAACGCGGATGAAAGAGAGCATAAGGATGATTCCGTAACAGAGGACATGGCCGACGATGCGAAGGATGCCGTCGATGACGTGAAGGACGCTGTTGACGGAAAAGACAAAGCAGGCGCTGATGAAGAGACAGGGAAGTGATACGCGTCTGCAAAGTACTGTAAAGGTGGCAATGCCACCTTTTGTACTGTATAATGGCATCAAGGGACAGAAAAAGGGTACATACAGGTGAAGGAATGGCAAGGAAGAAAAAAAGACATGTTATAACAGGCACGGTGACTAAGCACAGGCGTGGATATGGTTTTGTAATATCAGACGAAATGGATGAGGATATTTTCATAGCCGCCTCATCGATGAAGGGCGCTATGGACGGAGATACCGCAGAGGTGGAGCTTATCCCGGATTATCTGTGGAGGCAGTCGCCTGAAGGGATCATAGTCAGGATCATCAGCCGCAATACGACAGAGGTGGCGGGGACATTCGCGAGAAACGGGAAATTCGGTACAGTAAGGCCCGAGAGCAGAAAACACAGAGAAGATATCCTTGTGAGAAAAAAGGATTTCTCAGGAGCAAAGACAGGAGATAAGGTGGTCGTCACCATAACCAGGTATCCTGACAGGTACGGGAAGGCCGAGGGAAGGATAAGCGAGATAATAAGCAGAGCAGGGCAGCCGGGAGGCGATATAAAGGCTCTTGCAAGATCCTACGGTATGAGGGAGACTTTTCCCAGCAGGGCAGCCGCCGAGGCAAAGGCAGTGGGAAAAAGAAAGATAAGCGACGAGGATATCCGCTGCAGAAGAGATCTGAGGGACAGGAGCGTGTTCACAATAGACGGGGCGGATTCAAAGGATTTTGACGATGCCGTATCCATAGAGATAAAGGAAAACGGGAATTACATTCTGGGCGTCCATATAGCGGATGTGTCGCATTTCGTAAAGGAGGGAGGGGCTCTTGATCAGGAGGCTCTTAAAAGGGGAACGAGCGTATACCTTCTCGATCAGGTCATACCGATGCTGCCAAAGGTCCTTTCCAACGGCATATGCAGTCTCAACCCTGATGAGGACAGGCTCGCTGTCACAGTCGATATGGAACTGACAGAGGATGGCGCTCTTGTCAGCCATGAAATATACGAGAGCATCATAAGGTCAAGGGAGAGACTTATATACGATGATGTCTCGGACATACTGGAAAACGGCGACAGAGAGCTGAGCAAAAGATATGAGGATATAAAGGACGAGCTTGAGGCCATGGGCAGGCTTGCAGCTGTTCTGAGACGTAAGCGTAAAGAGCGGGGGAGCCTTGATTTTGATCTCGATGAGGCCCGTATAACCCTGGATGAGAAGGGAATACCGACAGAAGTGGAAACAGCCTCAAGAAGGACGGCAAACAGACTCATAGAGGAATTTATGCTTCTTGCCAATGAGACTGTTGCGGAGCATTTTTACTGGATGGAAGTACCCTTCATATACAGGGTCCACGAAAAGCCGGATCTGAAGAAAGCCTGGCAGCTCAGAGTGTTTCTGAGAAATTTCGGCATAGCCTTAAAGGGAAGCCCTGAAAACATACATCCGGGCACCATAAGCGATATACTGGAGAGCGTAAAGGGAAGACCTGATGAGAACATAGTGAACTCAGTCACACTGAGATCGATGCAGAAGGCATTTTACAGCACATCCTGTGAAGGGCACTTCGGTCTGGCTCTTAAATATTACTGCCATTTTACATCGCCCATAAGGAGATATCCGGATCTGATGATCCACAGAATAATAAAAAGGACGATAAAGGGAGAGATGACGGGAAAGGCGGCAAGATATTTCAGAAAAGCCGCCTCGGAAGCTGCCGAACTTTCCTCTGCAGCAGAGAGAAAAGCAATTGAAGCGGAGCGTGAAGCGGAGAAGCTCAAGAAAACGGAATATATGACGTATCACATAGGCGAGAGCGCCAGAGGAATAATAAGCGGAGTCACGGGATTCGGCATATATGTACAGCTTGAGAACACCATAGAGGGCCTGATAAGGATAGAGGACCTCGATGACGATTATTACGATCACGATGCAGACAGCTACTGCCTGAGGGGAAGACACAGCGGTAAGGTATACAGACTGGGAGACGCTATGGAGATCATCGTGGCGGATGCGGATACCGACAGGAGAGAGATCAGTTTCCTGCCTGCAGACCGTCAGCAAGACTTATAGCCGAAAGCGCATCTCCCGCTTCGTCTATACATACCGGCTTTGAGGCAAGATCCCCCAGGGATAGCATCCCTGTGAGCCGTGAGCTTTCTACTACGGGAAGCCTGCGGATCCTGTAAGCGGAAAAAAGGAGCGCCGCGTCATGAGTGTTTGTGTCGGGAGAGACCGTAACCGGCTTTAAAGTCATGATATCCCCCACACATGCGTCTGAGGCCTCTTTTGCGACAGCCCTTAGGACCAGATCCCTGTCAGTTATTATTCCTGTCACACATCCTCTGTCATCGCATACAGGCAGGCAGCCTACGTTTTCCGCGCGCATCTGCTTTGCTGCCTGGGATACGGATGTATCCTCTCTTACGCATGTTATATTTGTGCTCATTATATCCTTTACCTTCATAGTCATTTCCTCCCGCAGGGGAATTGTCCCCATACAGGTAGGTTTCCCTGATGTGGTTTTTTGATACGGCCCTATCGGTCTCTTCCCCAGAAATTCCTTGTAAACAGAACTATTATGGTAAAGAGCTCCAGTCTGCCTACTATCATGAGAAAGCTGAGATAAAGTTTGAGCAGAGGATGGTATGCGGAGAAATTGCCGGCAGCTGCCGTTTCACCGAAGGCTGCACCGGTATTTGACAGCATTGCCAGAGCTGCCGTCATATTTGTCTCAAGATCCATACCCTGGAAGGACAGTATAAAGGATGACAGAAGAAAAAGTCCCATAAATGTCATTATGAAGGCAGTGATACCGGACACTACGGGAGCGGAAACAGCATGATCGCCCACCTTTACGGCCACAACGGAGCGAGGGTGGATCCTTCTTATGCAGCCCCTCCATATGAGCTTGAACATGACGATTACCCGTATCACCTTTAGCGATCCTGAGGTGGATACGGCGCAGCCGCCTATGAACATGAGGGCTATGAGTATGATCTGACATGACGTAGGCCATATGATATAAGGCGAACGTGTATACCCCGCTGTGGTAGATATGCTTATGACCTGGAAAAAGGAGTCTCTGAAGCATGACGCGATGCTGCCGTCAGTGGCAGCCACAAGTCCTATGGTGCATATTATTATGGCGGATCCCATTATTATCATATACACGCGGAACTCCACGTCCTTGAACAATACAGAAAGCTTTCCCGTTATTATGTAATAGTACATGGCGAAATTCAGCGATCCCAGTATGCAGAATACGGAGATGACCACTTCTATGTAAAAGCTGTCGTAGTATGCAAGTCCCGTAGGGTGTACGAGAAGACCTCCGGTGCTTATGCTCCCCATGGTGTGTATTATCGAATCGAATACAGGCATCTTTCCCGAGAGCATCAGAAGTATGAATTCAATAACAGTAAATGAAAGATATGTAACGTAAAGTATCTTTGCTGAGTCGCTGAGCCTGAAGGTCATCTTTTCGAGGACAGGGCCCGGTGATTCTGCTCTGGCTATATACTGGCCGGTCACTCCTATGGCCGGAAGTATGGATATGACGAATATTACTATACCCATCCCGCCGAGCCAGTGGGATATGGCCTTCCACAGAAGGATGCTCCTTGTCATTACACCGGAATCTACGGCAGTGCAGCCGGTTGTTGTAAATCCCGACGTTGCCTCAAAGAAAGCATCTATATATGTATCCGCAAATCCCGAAAGGTAGTATGGAAATGACCCGATGACAGAGGCCATGATCCAGCATGAGGCCACAACTATATATCCTTCCCTGGGTCTGAATTTCACTTTTGGGATCTTTATGAAGAATGTGACGGCGCCGCCTGCAAGCACGGTGACAGGCGCACAGATCCTGAAGGCACGGGCAGCGGCCATGTCTCCGGTCACCTCGGCGTATATCCACGGGATTATCATGGCGGTGCCGATTATCAGTATTATGATGCCAAGCAGCTTTAATATGGCTTTGTAGTTGCTTATGAGTTTTGACATTCCATCTCCTCCGGTAAATTATCAGCGGTCAGGATTCCAGAATCTCGGTGTTATAACGATAAACAGTGTGTAAAGCTCAAGCCTGCCTGCGATCATGTACACTGACAGCACGAATGTGGACAGATCCGACAGCTCGGAAAAATTCCGCGAAGGGCCGACAAGGTCAAAGCCGGGTCCCACATTCCCCAGGCATGTTATGACCGATGAAAAGCAGGTTATGAGACTTACGTTTTCGAATGATATTATAAAAGCTCCGATAAATACCATCACTATGTAGAGAAAAACCTGACTGGTGACCGTGGTCACTATCTCGCTGGATACGTTCTGTCCGTTTATCTTTATGTTTTCCACAACGTTTGGATGGAGCCTTGTGGAAATACCTCTCTTTATAAGCTTCAGGACTATAAGTATTCTTATATCCTTAAGGCCTCCGCTTGTGGAGGAGGAGCATCCGCCCACTATCATGAGAGCAAACAGTACCATCTTGCATACTGTCGGCCACGTATCATAGTCAGCGGTGGCGTATCCTGTAGTTGTAAGTATGGTGGATGTCTGGAAAATAGAATCGACCGCAGCGTCCTTTGTAGACGTATATGTGCCCGAGAGCCTGAGGACAGCCATTATAAAGGCAGCGGAGCCGAAGGTTATGAACATGTAGAATCTGAACTCCGCATCCTCCCAGAGAGCCCTGAAACCGTTCTTTTTAAACGAATGATACAGATTGAAATTTACGCCGCACATTATCATAAAAAGGGTTATGACAAGGCTTATGTAGTCACTGTTAAAATGTCCTACGCTGTCATTGTAATTGGACAGACCGCCCGTTCCCACAGAACCGAAGGTATGTATGAGAGAATCATAAAGGGACATGCCTCCGAGCATCAGCATTATGGTCTCTGCTACGGTAAAGATAAGATATATGGTATAAAGCCCCTTGGCCGTATCCGTCATCTTCGGAGAGGTCTTGTCCAGCGAAGGGCCGGGAGCCTCTGAAACAGCAATGTTCTGACCGCTTATGCCAAGAGAAGGCATGAGCGCTATGGCGAATATAAGTATACCCATACCGCCTATCCAGTGGGTGAAGGAGCGCCAGAAGAGTATTCCCTTCGGAAGTATCTCCACATCGGGAAGTATGGTGGAGCCTGTGGTGGAAAATCCCGAGCATGATTCAAAAAACGCGTCTACAGGGTTCGGTATGCTGCCTGTGACCACAAAGGGAACTGCGCCGAGAGCAGCTGATATGAACCAGCAGACAGTTACTATGAGAAAGCCGTCGCGCACCTTGAGCTGCTTTGTATGGCGGTTGCATTTCCACATGAGC
Source organism: Bacillota bacterium (assembly GCA_963929955.1). Classification (GTDB taxonomy): domain Bacteria; phylum Bacillota; class Clostridia; order Peptostreptococcales; family Anaerovoracaceae; genus Lentihominibacter. The sequence goes on along the minus strand of CAWVKQ010000095.1, from coordinate 14,298 downwards.
AGGGCTCCTACAGCTACCGCAGACAGGATCGTTATGAGAAAGGGCACGCATACGGAAGCGTCATCGTATATCAACGATACAACAAAAGAGGGCACCATGGATATGCCCACTATTACAAGTACTATACCTATAATCCTGAAAACAGAACTAAGGCTCAGGTTCATGGCTCATCCTCCCTCTGCTTATCTCCTGAAAAATCCAAGTCTCGCATCAGAGTCTCTGAGGAGGCTCTCCGTGGAAGAAAGATCGCTCAGCAGACTGAGAAGGAGGACCCTGTCATCCTCCTGTATCATGGTGTCGCCGTGAGGGATTATGGCTTCGTTCCCCCTGTGTATGGCGGCTATTATGATACCTTCAGGAAGATCGAGCTCCTTTAAAGGCTTATGGAGGATCTTCATATGAGGTGTGGCGATTATCTCCATGATCTCCGCCTGGCCCTGTATGAGCTGGGAGGTGAGAACCTTCTTGGAACCCTGGACGAACCTCATTATATTGCTGGTGGATATGTCCAGAGGATTGAGGGCCATATCTATACCCATGCTGGAAATTATCTCAGCATAGCTGGTCCTGCTGACCTTTGCTATGACATCTTCAATGCCGTGGCGTTTGGCCGTAAGAGCCAGAAGAAGGTTATCCTCATCAAAGCCTGTTACTGTTACGACGGCATCCATCATATCGAGGTTTTCCTCCTCGAGAAGATTGAGGTCAGTGGCATCTCCATGGAGTATCATGACATCCTCAAGATGAGTGGAAAGATAGTGACATCTCTCCTTGTTCCTCTCTATTATCTTAACGGCAGCGCCGAATTCCGCAAGCCTTGATGCCAGGTAGAATCCCGTTTTCCCGCCTCCGATTATCATGACCTTCTGAAGGTCGGTATATTTGCCCTTTTCGTGCACCTTGGCGTTCAGCCTGAGTATTGGATCCTTTTCTCCTATAACATAGAGGATATCGTCCTCCTTTATTACGGATCCGCCGTGAGGGACGATGACCTTGCCGTTTCGGGATATGGCTATTACCAGCATGTTCTGAAGGTAGAGGGATATCTGATCTATATCCATTCCTATAAGCTGTTTGTATTTATCTACGGAAAATTCTATGAGCGAGACCTTGCCGCTTGAAAATATGCCGTTGCTCAGAGTGTATTTTTCAGCCAGGTATTTGTATATCTCAACAGTTATTCCAAGATCGGGATTGACGATGTGATCGATATCCATGGCCTCTTTGATAAAATTTATCTGCTGCATATGCTCAGGGTCGCGCACTCTGGCGATGACCTTACTGCATCCCAGCTTCTTGGCAAAGGATGCTATGACGATATTCGTTTCGTCGCTTTCTGTCACAGCTATGAGAAAATCATAAGTCGAGATCTCTATATTCTTCAGAGCCTTTATTTCCTTGGCATTGGCGTTAACGGTCATTACGTCCAGAAGAGAATTGATCTTCTGCAGCCATTCTTCATCTGTATCTATGAGTGTAACTGAATGATCTCCTCCTAGGAGCGCCTCTGCAACCTTCATTCCAAGCTTGCCGGCTCCGGCGATCGCTACTTTCATCGCACTGTCCCTTTCGCATGTGTCTGTACTTTTGAAATATTTAAACAAAACCATTTTACCACTAATCGCCGGGAATGCAATATGAGTTTGCAAGAAAGAGAGAAATAGATTAAAATATTATCTGAAAATGCTGCGAAGAGGTGATGATGGATATGAAGATAAAGAGATTTATAGGAGGAATGCTGGAAAGCAACGGATATGTAATATACAGCGAAGACGGAGGAAGCTGCTTCATAATAGATCCGGGATATAACGGCAGTGTGTTCACAGAGTACGTGAAGGAGCACGGTCTCAGCCCCAAAGGCATACTGCTGACGCATAATCATTACGATCATGTAGGCGCTGTCGAAAGGGTGAAGGATGAGCTCGGGTGCCCTGTATATATGCACAGAGCAGACTGCGACGACTACAAAAAGAATGTGGATGTGTATATGGAGGACGGAGACGTACTGGATCTTGACGGAGAGGAGATAAAGATCGTAAGCACTCCGGGCCATACAAAAGGGAGCGTGTGCTTTGTATCCGAAAAGAGCAGGGCAGCCTTTACGGGAGATACCGTATTCAACGTGGATCTTGGAAGGACTGATCTCAAAGGAGGCTCTCCGGCTGATATGGAGCGCTCCATACGCAATATTGTGGACAAATGGCCGAACGACTTCACCATATACCCGGGACACGGAGATGAATGCACCATGAAGACAGTGAGAAGGATAAACACAGAGTTTCTCCACATAACAGGGCAAGAGGTGACGGAAAAATGAGCATAAGACTTATAGCGCTGGATCTTGACGGGACAACAATAAACAACGACCGTGTCATAAGCAGAAGGAACAGGGAGACTCTGGAGCTTGCGGCAGAGAAGGGAGTGAAGATAGTCATAGCCACGGGCAGGCCTTTTTGTGCTCTGCCATCTGATGTGTTTGAGATGAAAGGCGTCAGATATGTACTTACGTCCAATGGAGCGGCCATAACAGATCTTGAAAAAAACGAGATCATCTACAGCAACTGCCTTGCTCCCGAAACAGTGGAAAAGGCAGTGGAGCTTCTCAGGGGAAGGCACTATGTAATAGAAGGATTCGTGAGAGGGAACGCGTATATAGAAAAAGCTTATTACGAGCATGTGAAGAATACGGGAAAAAGCTTCAGAGATGTGAGCTACATACTCAACACAAGAAAGCCTGTAGAGGATATATACGGATTCATTCTGAACCACAGGACGCAGGTGGAAAACATAAATGTGAATTTTGAGGACATAGGAGAAAAGCCTGCCATGAGAGAGGAGCTGCTGAAGCTTCCCGATGCCACCATAACCAGCTCGTTCAGGCATAATCTTGAAATAGGAGGCGCCACCACGAGCAAGGCGGAAGCGCTGAGAAGGATGAGAGATATATTCGGTATAAAAAAGGAAGAGATGATGGCAGTGGGAGACAGCCCCAACGATATGGCAATGCTCATGGATGCGGGGCTGGCTGTGGCTGTGGCAAACGCAGAGGACGAGGTTAAGGCTGTGGCAGGATACATAGCTCCCAGCAATCACGACGACGGAGTGGCGGATGCTGTGGAAAGATTCGTTCTTTAAATCTGCTTTTATAAACTGATGTATATGTGTATGTGAAATTTTTTGACCCCGCCTTTTCCGGCGGGGTTTGATTTTTCCTTGACAGGAATAAATTTACATATTATCATATAAATGGAAAATTCAGGAAGGGAGGAAGGGCCATGTATAAGGACTGCGGCAGGCAGGCGCTTGGAACGGCAGGCGAAGAAGCAGCCGCGCGCTACCTGACGGCTTTGGGCTATACTGTATTGGAAAGGAATTACAGATGCGGCCATGGAGAGATAGATATAATCGCAGAGAGAAATGGGAGGATCTCATTTGTGGAGGTCAAGACGCGGCGGTGGCACGGGTACGGAAGACCCGCGGAAGCCGTTGATGCGGACAAGAAGCGGCGGATAAGAAGGACAGCCATGCATTATCTTAAATACAGTGGAGGAGGCGGCAGGATTTTTTCGGGGATAGAGTTTGATGTTGTTGAAGTGATGCTGGAGCATACAAGAGGCGCTTTCTGAAAAGGAGTGATGAGGCATGATGAGCAGGGTGACGACCGCGGCTCTGTCGGGAGTCAGCGGCTGCGCCGTTACAGTGGAGACCGACATAAGGAGGGGGATGCCGGCTTTTAATATAGTGGGGCTGGCCGATACAACGATAAAGGAGGCTTATCAGCGTGTGAGACCTGCCCTGTTCAATTCGGGATATTCGTTCCCCTGCGACAGGGTAACGGTGAACCTTGTGCCTGCGGGAAATCATAAAAGCGGCAGCCATTTTGATCTGCCTATGGCAATAGGCATAATAACGGCGGCAGAAGACAGGAATGCGGCGGAGGATACCGCGTATTTCGGAGAGCTTTCACTTGACGGCAGAGTCAACCCCGTAAAGGGAGCGCTGCCGCTTGCCATAAGCGCGAGGAACAGGGGCGCAGTAAATATAGTGGTGCCTGCGGGGAATGCTGAAGAAGTCTCCATGCTGGAGGATGTTAACGTGATACCTGTAAGCAGTCTGGCTCAGGCCGCAGGATATGCTTTCGGGACATTTGAGGCGGAGATATATAAAGGAAGAAAAAAACAGGAGGATTCGGGCAGGACATGTGAGGGAGACTTTGCACAGGTAGTGGGACAGGAAAGCGTCAAGAGGGCGCTTACGGCCGCGGCGGCCGGGAATCACGGCATACTCATGATAGGAGGCCCCGGATGCGGTAAAAGCATGATGGCAAAGAGGATGCCGGGCATACTTCCTCCACTCGATTATGAAGAAAAGCTGGAGGTGACCGGCATATACAGCGTGGCGGGACTTCTGTCCGAAAAAAGACCTTGGATAGAGGAACGCCCTTTCAGGAGCCCCCACCATACGACAACGAGGGCGGGAATAATAGGAGGCGGCACAAGGCCTGTGCCGGGAGAGCTTTCACTGGCCCATAGGGGAGTGCTTTTTATGGACGAGCTGGGAGAATTCGACGAAAGGGTCCTTGACAGTATGAGGGAGCCTCTTGAAGAGGGGCTCGTAAGGATAAGGAGGAATACGGAGGAGGTCGTCTTCCCGGCAGAGGTAATGATCGTAGCAGCCGCGAATCCCTGCCCGTGCGGCAATCTGTGGGACGATAAAAAGATATGCACATGCACTGACAGGCAGATCGCCGCGTACAGGAGGAAGCTTGCAGGGCCGTTTTCGGACAGGATAGATATGCACGTAAAGGTGCAGCCCCTGTCGAGGGAGGAGGTAAGCAGCGGACCCCGCGCGCTTTCGCCTGCATCGACTGAGGAAATGAGAAGGCAGGTCATGAGGGCAAGGCATATGCAGAAGGAAAGGTACAGGGGCTCAAAGATAAGGGACAACGGCAGCCTCGCCTATGAGGACGCCATGGAATTCTGCATTCTCGACAGTGAGGCGAAACGGCTCATGGAGGAGGCCTACGACAGGCTGGATCTTACAGCCAGGGCATACGGGAAACTCATAAAGGTGGCAAGGACACTTGCGGATTTGGAAGGAAGCGAGAAGATAGAGGAAAGACATGCCGCTGAAGCGGCCATGTACAGGATGAGGTAAGGGGGAGAAATATATGTATGATGACAGGATAATGAGGACGACTCCGGGGAGGCCTGAATTTCCGGAGCTCCTGAGGGAAATAAAGGATCCTCCGGCAGAGCTTTTTTATATGGGAAACATAGATATACTCAAGGAAAACTGCGCGGCAGTAGTAGGCTCCAGAAAAACGACGCAATACGGAAGAGATACCGCCGCCGCCATAGGCGCGAGGCTTGCGGAACGAGGAATAACCGTTGTGAGCGGCATGGCCGCAGGCATAGATGCCTGCGCTCATGCCGGGGCGCTCAGAGCCGGCGGCAATACGGCCGCTGTCCTCGGATGCGGTGTGGATGTATGTTATCCGAGAGAAAATCTCAGACTTAAGGAGGCAATAGAAGAAAGAGGAGTGGTGCTGTCGGAGTACAGGCCGGGTACAAAGCCGGAGAGATATCATTTCCCGAGGAGGAACAGGATAATAAGCGGACTTTCTTCCGTGACGGCAGTGGTGCAGGCAGGAAACAGCAGCGGCGCCCTCATAACCGCGGAGCTTGCCGCTGAGCAGGGAAGAGACGTATATTCAGTGCCCGGAAACATAGACAGCAGATATAATCTCGGAAGCAATAAGCTGATAAAAGAGGGGGCCGTACCCATAATAAGCGTGGAGGATGTGCTGGAGCCGTTCGGCATGGGCGGTATGACAAAACGTGAAGCGTGCAGGGCCTTGAGTGAAACTGAGATGAGGATATACGATATACTCCTGGATCACGGTGAGATGACTGTGGATCAGATATGTGCGGAGCTGGGGAAGCCGCCGGCTTATGTGAACGGGATCGTTGCCGTAATGGAGATGAAAGGGGCTGTTTTTTCCGCGCTTGGGAAAATTTTTGTTGCAAACAGATAAAAATATACATATAATCAGATACTAGAAAATAAAGTCAAGGTTAAAGGAGGAGTTTTCATGGCAGCTACAAAAAAAATACTGGTAATCGTAGAGTCGCCATCGAAGGCTAAAACCATAGGGAAGTTTCTTGGCAGCAGATATAAGGTCATAGCGTCGGTCGGGCATGTGAGGGATCTGCCAAAGAGCAAGATGGGAATAGACATCGAAAACGATTTTGAGCCTCAGTACATATCCATAAGAGGCAAAGGAGAAATAATAAAGGAACTGAAGAAAGAGGCCAAGAATGCTTCGAAAGTCTACCTGGCGACAGACCCGGACAGGGAGGGAGAAGCAATATCTTGGCACTTAGCATTTTTGCTGGGAATAGATCAGAACACACCGTGCAGGATAGTTTTCAATGAGATAACGGAAAGGGCAATAAAGGAAGCCATAAAGAATCCGAGGCCCATAGACCTGCGCCTCGTGGACGCGCAGCAGGCACGCCGCGTGCTGGACAGGCTGGTTGGATATAAAATAAGCCCGCTGCTGTGGCGCAAGGTGAGAAGAGGCCTCAGCGCAGGCAGGGTCCAGTCGGCCGCGCTGAAGATAATATGCGACAGAGAAAACGAAATAAAAAATTTCAAACCTGAGGAATTCTGGACAATAACGGCTGAGTTCAAAAAGGGCAAGACTTTCACGGCAAGACTTGCCGAATACAAGGGCAGCAAACTGGAGATAAAAAACAGGGAGCAGACCGACAGCATCCTTGAAGAACTCGGCAGGGGCGACTACAGGGTCGCTTCCATAGAGGAAAGAGACAGAACAAGAAAACCATTCGCGCCTTTTACCACCAGCAGCCTTCAGCAGGATGCCGCCAACAAGCTTAATTTTTCAACGAGAAAAACCATGCTGGTGGCTCAGCAGCTCTACGAAGGAGTAGAGGTGAAGGGAAAGGGGACAATAGGTCTTGTTTCATATATAAGGACAGATTCTGTGAGGATATCTGAAGAAGCCAAGGCTGCGGCAAAGGAATATATAATCAGCTCCATGGGAAGCGAATATTACGGGAACAATGTATATACCAACAGGAAGAGAGATGTTCAGGATGCCCATGAAGCCATAAGGCCAAGCCAGGTGAGTCTTGAGCCTGAAGAGGTAAAAGACTCCATAAGCAGAGATCAGTACAATCTTTACAAACTCATCTGGAACAGGTTTGTATCAAGTCAGATGTCCGCCGCAAAGTTCAAGGGAATGAACGTTTCTGTAGAGAACGGAGATTATACATTCAGGGCGAATGGTTCAAAGCTCATATTCGACGGGTTCCTAAAGGTGTATTCGCCTTCTAAAGACGATGAGGATAAGCTGCTCCCGGAACTGGAAAAGGGCGAGGAGCTCAAGCCTGAAAACGTTGAAGGGGAACAGAACTTCACGCAGCCGCCCGCCAGGTTCACGGAGGCGAGCCTTGTGAAGGATCTGGAGGACAAAGATATAGGAAGGCCAAGCACATACGCCCCTATAGTGGCGACGCTCATAGACAGAAAATATATATCAAGAGAAAAAAAATCATTGATTCCGACAGATCTTGGGTTTATAGTTACTGATATGATGGAGGACTATTTCAAGGAGATAGTCGATGCAGGCTTTACAGCTCAGATGGAGGATAATCTCGATGATATAGAGGCCAAGGGAGTAAGGTGGAAGAGCGTCATAGAGGATTTTTACAACACACTTGAAAAAGAGCTGGAGGTAGCTGACAAGGAGATAGAAAAAGTCGAGTTCGAGGTCGAGCTGACAGGAGAGACATGTGAAAAGTGCGGACGTCCCATGGCCGTAAAACACGGACGGTTCGGAGCATTCGCAGCTTGTACCGGATACCCGGAATGTAAGAACACAAAGCCTCTCGTGCAGAAGATAGACGTAAAATGTCCTAAATGCGGCAGAGACATAGTGGCAAGAAGAAGCAAGAAGGGAAGGCTTTTCTACGGATGCAGCGGATATCCCGAATGCACCCAGTCCTACTGGAACAAGCCTGTGAATAAAAAATGTCCCAAGTGCGGATCGCTGCTTGTGGAAAAAAAGACGAAAAACAGTCAATATGCGTGTTCCGACAGCGAATGCGATTACAAGGAATAAAAGGGAAGTACGGAAAAGGAGGACTGTATGGTACAATTTCACGGTACAACTATAGTAGCGGTAAGAAGAGGCCCTGAGGACATCTGTATCGGAGGAGACGGACAGGTGACCATGGGCGAGACCTCAATAATGAAAAACGGAGCAAAAAAAGTAAAAAAGATATATAAGAATTCCATCATTACAGGATTCGCCGGCTCTGTGGCGGACGCTTTTTCGCTGACAGAGAAGTTTGAGAACAAGCTGGATGAACACGGAGGCAATCTGAAGAGAGCCGCAGTGGCTCTTGCTCAGCTCTGGAGGATGGATAAGGCCATGAGAAACCTTGAGGCTCTCATGATAGTGGCGGACAGGGACGATCTTCTCGTTATTTCGGGAACCGGCGAGGTCATAGAGCCTGACGATGATTTCGTGGCCATAGGCTCCGGCGGCAATTACGCGTACGCGGCTGCCAAGGCCCTTTACAACAACACTGATCTGAACGCGGAGGAAATAGTGAGAAAGTCTCTTGAGATAGCGGCTTCCATCTGCGTTTACACCAATGATCATATTTCCGTTGAGAAATTATAGGAGGAAGGTATGGGAAACAAGTTATATCAGATGACGCCGAAGGAGATAGTACAGGAGCTCGATAAATATATAATCGGCCAGGACGAGGCGAAAAAATCAGTGGCTATAGCCCTGAGGAACAGATACAGGAGGAGCCTTCTCTCCGAAGAGATGAGAGAGGAAATAACTCCGAAAAATATTTTGATGATGGGGCCTACGGGCTGCGGAAAGACAGAGATAGCCAGGAGACTGGCAAAGCTGATGGATGCTCCATTCGTAAAGGTGGAGGCTACGAAATTCACAGAGGTCGGATACGTCGGAAGAGACGTTGACTCCATGGTAAGGGACCTGGTGGAGGCTTCTATTAGGATAACGAAGCAGGCCATGCTGGAAGAAAAGTATTCAGTGGCTGACGAGATAGTTGAGGAAAAGATCATAGAAGCCATAATACCGGGAAAAAAGAAGAGGCATGACAACAAGAACAGAGGTCCTTTTGATTTCATACTGGGAAACAGCGGCTATGTGAGCCAGAAGGAGCAGTATGAGCAGCAGCAGAAAGAAGCTGACGAAAAAACAGAGATGGATACAGAGCTTGCGAGAGAGCAGGTGAGGCAGCAGCTCAGAGACGGACTGCTGGAAGAACAGTATATAGAGATACAGGTTACGGATACTCCGAAGACCAATAATCTCGATATGGGAAACGAGGGCATGAGCATAGCCATAGGCAATATATTCGGCGATATGGCACCCAAGAGAATGAAGAACAAAAAGGTTAAGGTGAAGGACGCCAGAAAGATATTGAGAGAGCAGGAAGCCCAGAACCTCATAGATATGGATCAGGTGACCGACGATGCGCTCCATAACGCGGAACAGAACGGCATAATATTCATCGATGAGATCGATAAGATAGCTTCAGGCTCCGGATACAGGAGCGGCGCAGACGTATCGAGAGAGGGGGTTCAGAGGGATATCCTTCCAATAGTGGAAGGAAGCGTCATAAACACAAAGCACGGGCCTGTGAAGACGGATCATATACTGTTCATAGGCGCGGGAGCCTTCCATACGTCAAAGCCTACGGACCTCATACCTGAGCTCCAGGGACGTTTTCCTATAAGGGTAGAGCTTGAGAACCTTGACAAGGATACATTCGTCAAAATACTGACTGTTCCGGAAAACGCTCTTTTGAAACAGCATAAGGCTCTTCTGGAAACAGAAGGAATAAAGCTGGAGTTTACCGACGGCGCAGTGGACGAGATAGCCACAATGGCGTATCTCATGAATGAGCAGACGGAGAATATAGGAGCCAGAAGGCTTCATACCATAATGGAACAGCTGTTGGAAGACATATCTTTCAATATACCTGATATGGAAGAGGAAAAAATAGTTGTGGATCAGGAATACGTCAAGGAAAAATTCATGGAAAAGATACATCCTGAAGACGTTGACAGGTATATACTTTAAACAGTATAAACACGTAGCCTGGAGTCCCGCATGGGAATTTTGGCATTACGCGGGATTGTGCATTTTAAAAGACATTACGGGGGATATTTATACTTACGACACAGCAAGTTTGTGTTAATTGTATGAAAAATAGAAACTCTTTTGAAAAATTTGAAAAGTATATTGCGTTCCGAAAGGAAAGAATATATAATAGAGGAACGATATGTAAAAAATTTCAAAAAGATCAATAGATGAGAGACGAGGTAGAAAAAAATGAGCAATCTTTTGACAAAAGTTAGGAAACTGAACTGGCTCCTGCAGGAGAGCCCTACCGGGGCGTTTTCATTTGACGAGATGTGCGGGATACTGAGCGATCTGATGGATGCCAATGTATATGTGGCCAATGCCAGAGGAAAGGTCATAGGAGTCAACTACAAAATAAAGTCGGACAGCTCCGTTATCTCTGATTCCGAAACGGGAAGCGAGATCTTCCCGGGCGAGTACAATGAGGAATTCATGAAGGTGACTGAGACTGCGGCGAACCTTTCGGGAGAAGAGGCGCTGAAAATATTCAAATACGACTATGACACATCGGACAAGCTCCATACCATAATCCCTATTTTAGGAGGAGGCAAGAGATGGGGGACTCTGATAATGACAAGATATTCGCCTGAATTTGAAGAGGAAGATCTTGTTCTGGGCGAGTACGGAGCCACTATCATAGGTATGGAGATACAGAGACAGAAGTCTCTTGAGGAGGATGAAGAAGCAAGACAGGTGGCTATGGTGCAGATGGCCATAGGAACTCTTTCGTACTCCGAGATCGAAGCGGTGCAGCAGATATTCTCGGAGCTGGACGGCAATGAAGGACTTCTGGTGGCCAGCAAGATAGCCGACCGGTCGGGCATAACGAGATCAGTGATCGTAAATGCGCTGAGAAAGCTGGAGAGCGCGGGCATAATAGAATCAAGATCACTGGGAATGAAGGGGACGAGAATAAAGATAATAAACTCAAAATTCAAGGATGAACTTAACAAAATGGTGATGTAGCCTGTTATGAAGTTATGTTAACAAAACACTCCTGCTGAGCATATTATAATGCGGCAGGAGTGTTTTACCGTTGAGACAGGCGGATCATCATCTCCTGTGACTCTTTGGCAGGAGGCTCGGGATCTGATATGAGAGGAAGAAGGAAGGCAGGCACGAGGATCAGACTGATCGCAGCGGCTGCTCTGATGCTGTTTGCTGCGGCTTTTTTTGGCGGATTGACGTTTGTAAGGTATGTGGTGGAGCCAAACATGGAGGGAGCTGCCAGGATAAAGGCGGAGGCTCTTGTTTCGAGAACCATAAGCCGCGCCCTTTCGGATCAGTTCAGGGACAGGGAGAACGAAAGCCTTTTCAGAGTGGAAAAAGGCAGCGACGGATCCATGGAGCTTGTCCAGGCCGATTCGGTGAAGATAAACATATTCATGTCGGAATTTTCCGCAAACCTCCAGGAGGCGTTCCAGGACATGGAGGGAGAAAAGCTGCGTCTGCCTGCGGGAGCTCTTCTGGGCAGCAAGATACTGTCACAGACAGGACCGTTTGTTGAACTGCTCATAATGCCTCTCAGCGTATCATCAGCTGATTTTCGAACTGAATTCGAGACACAGGGAATAAATCAGACAAAATACAAGATATATATGATACTTGAATGCCGGGTACGGGTCATAGCGCCATTTTCGTCAAAGGTGTTCACAACGGAAAATACAGTTCTCATAGGAGAGACAGTGATACTTGGTAAGGTGCCTGACAGTTATGTTCAGGTTCCTGAGGAAGATATTTTGGATGTAACGTAAGGGTAAATGTGATAATATTATATCATGGTTAGATTTAAGGAAAACAACGAGGTCATAAGAGAAGAGGAATACAGCACCATCATAGTCGGCATTCAGACAGGGGAAGACATCTCATATTATATGGATGAGCTCGAAGGCCTTGCCGAGGCTGCGGGTGCTACTGTATGCGGCAGGATGATCCAGTCGCTGGAGCGGCTAAATACAGCCACCCTCATAGGCAAGGGCAAGGTGTGCGAACTTGCGGAACTGTGCGGCACCATGGAGGTGGATCTTGTCATATTCGACGAGGAGCTTTCGGGCATACAGATAAGGAATCTGGAGGAAGCGGTGGGTGTGAGAGTCATAGACAGGACGACACTCATACTGGATATATTCGCCCGCAGAGCTGTTTCAAAGGAAGGAAAGCTGCAGATAGAGCTGGCTCAGCTCAGGTACAGGATGCCGCGCCTTACGGGGATGGGCAGATCTCTGTCGCGTCTCGGAGGGGGTATAGGCACGAGAGGCCCGGGTGAGAAAAAACTGGAAACAGACAGACGTCACATAGCGGGGAGGATAGACGATATAAAAGCCGAGCTCAGAAAGGCTGAAGCCACAAGACAGGTCCAGCGGGAGGGAAGAAAAAAGTCGGGCCTTCCCATAGTCGCTCTGGTCGGATATACGAATTCCGGAAAATCCGCTGTCATGAACAGGATGCTGGAAATGTCGGAAAAGGAGGATAAGGCCGTAGATTCAAAGGACATGCTCTTTGCCACCCTGGATGCTCAGCACAGAAAAATAAGCTCACGCCAGGGAAGAGAGTTCATACTCATAGACACGGTCGGCTTTGTCAGTAAGCTGCCTCACGGACTGGTGGAAGCCTTCAAGTCTACCCTTGAAGAAGTAAGGTACGCCGACGTTCTCATACACGTTGTAGACAACTCATACGAAAACAGGGATTTCCATATAGAGACGACAGATGCGGTCATAGAGCAGCTCGGGGCGGGGGACAAGAAAAAGATAATGGCCTATAACAAAATGGATATTATGCCTGAAGAGCCCATGGACGTAAGCGGGAATGAGGTGGTATGCATTTCCGCGAAGACAGGATACAACATGGAGCTTCTCATGAAAAAGATAGAGGATGCGGTCTTTGGCGGACGCAGAGAAGCGGAGCTGCTCATACCTTACGACAGAGGCGATATAATATCGCATCTTCATGAGAATTCCGAGATCATATCAACGGAATATACGCAGGAGGGGACTCTGCTGCGCGGAAGGTTTTCCGCAGAGGATGCGGAACGGTTCAGGAATTTTACAGTGACGGAGACACAGGGACGGGAAAGGTGAGTGATTTATGGAGCTTTACAAAACAGTCAGAAAAGAAGGAGAGGCCATCCAGGTAATAGAAAAATCAAGGTTCATAGGTCACGTCAGATCTGTGGAAAGCCGCAGTGAAGCCGATGAGTTCATAGCCTCCGTAAAAGCGGAATATAAGGACGCCAATCATAACGTGCCTGCCATTGTCATAGGCGATAAGGCTCAGATACAGTGGGCCAGCGACGACGGCGAGCCTCAGGGCACATCGGGAGCTCCTATGGTACAGATGATGGTGAAGGAGGGACTCACGAACCTGGCTGTGGTTGTTACAAGGTATTTCGGCGGCATAAAGCTGGGTACGGGGGGACTCGTCAGAGCATATACGGGAACCGCAAAAAAAGCGATCGAGGCTGCCGGCGTATGCGGCGTATACGTTGTGGAGCTCATGAAGGTGAGGACGGAATATACGTTCCTGTCAAAGTTGCAGAACCTGGCGGCACCTTCTCTTTCCGGGGGAGAGGCCGGATTCGTCATAAGAGATACGGAGTACGGAGAAAAAGTCACTGTCGAGATAGGGACTTTCCCTGAAAACATCGAAAACGTAAAAGCCCTTATCGCTTCAGTGACAGCGGGAAAATTTGAGATAACGGAAAGAAGAGAGTCGATCGAAAAAATGTGATGGCGATGCCTGCGATGCCGGGTCCGGGTCATCTGATTACCTCATTTGATTGCACCATTTCCGATTTTTCGGATTTTCTACAGACGTCATAAGGAGATGGGTGAAAAAATACAGGCAGAGTGCAAAAGAAGATGCAGAGCGTGAAAAGCAGATAGCAGACATGGAAGAACTCAGGCGACTGCAAAAAGAGGTCGAGGAATTGAGGAAGTAAAATGATTTCTTAAAAAAGCAGCAGCGTTCTTTGCGGCGGAAGCATATGCGGTTTTTGATGATCTGCTTGATCGTGATTTTAGTGCAAAAGGAAGAAATGAGAAGTGGTGTATAGACTTCACATATCTTTTTCTTGCAAA
>CAWVKQ010000094.1:0-35239 GCA_963929955.1 Bacillota bacterium | reverse complement strand
CCGTACCCGTCAGGCACATACTCCGGTATGAGAAGCTGCGGTATATCTTCCTTTGCCATGACAGCCTCTTCCCAGGTTTCGAAGACTACCATATCCTCCTCGCCTGATCCCCAGCCTTCATCTTCAACAACAACTCCGTCTTCGGTGACGGTTTCTTCTTCGCCGCCCTTTCCCGCTCCTGCGTCAAAGAGGTCTCTGTCCGTCAAGAGAAAGGCGCTTACTGCAGCCAGCAGAAGCGCGGCGGCGATCCCTGCAGTGCGGCGGAAGCGCCGGGCTGAACGTTTCCTGTCGCGGGCTGCCAGCTCTGCCAGATACTCACCGGTTACGGTCTTTTTTCCTCTGGATCTGTTCTCCTGTTCAACAGCATCGTAGATTATGTCCTCCATGGTCCTGCCGCCTGCGGTTTTGTTGTTGTTATCTTCCTTCATATGGGCCGTCCTCTCCGAACAGATCTCCGTATATATCCCTGAGCTGTTTCAGGCTCCTCCTGTATATTGTCTTGACTGTGTTGATATTGAGCCCCATTATGTCCGCGATCTCCGAAAACTTGTACTTTCCCCAGAAACGCATCTTTATGATCCGCTTGTTCATATCGTTCAGCCTGTCAAGCATCTCGCCGACCGCGCGGCACCTTTCCGCGTTCTGGAGCATCTTCTCAATATCCTCTTCATCGGCTATCACGTCGTAGATGTCGAATCCCTCTCCGCCTTCCAGCCTGATCATATTGGATATCTCCCTGCGCTTTGACCTGTTCCTGAAATACCTTTTCGCTTTATTTGCCGCTATTGCTCTGAGCCATGGCTTCATGCTGCCTTCTTCCCTCAGATCATCTATAGATCTGTATGCGGAGAGAAATACCTCATCAGCCAGATCTTCAATATCGTTTTCATCAACACCCATGACTCTTATCAGATTTGTCAGATAATCATAATTGTCGCAAAGCAGAGCCACACGTTTATCTTTATCCACCTGGTTATTCCTTATTAACTATCCCTTCCACATATAGTCTTGCTATCTGCTCCATACAGCCGAGCTGCTGGGCGGAACAGACACTGAGTGAACCCAGGATGTTCTCGCTTATAAGCTTCTTCTTTTCATCGTCGGAAATGTCAGGGCTGTCTCCCTCCATGAGAAAATCAGCGCTTACGCCCAGAACCTGCTTCAGTTTATACAGGGTCTTAAGGGAAACGCCTTTATCACCGCACTCTATGTCAGCTATAAACTTTCCTGTGACCGAAAGCCGCCTGCCGAGCTCTTCTCTGGACATTTTAAGACTCTCTCTTCTGGCCCGTATCCTTGCGCCCATCTCCTTTTTATCAAGCTCTTTAAGCTCCACGGTCATAGTCTTCCTCCCTCTGTAAGTTCATTGTCTGTCCACCTATAGTTTAATGTCTGCCTAAGGAAGGCTTTTATAACTGTAAGAAGATTTTATTATAACTTTAAGGGGACGCAATAGTGTTTTTTGTGGGAATTCGACTTTTTTCGACAAATACTGAAACTTTTTTGAGCCTTCATGACTCTATGCATATGTAAATTTCATATTGGAACCAGCTGCCATAAAGCCGGCACACGCAGCGAAAGGATGTGAAAGAAAGGATAAGCGATAAAATGAGAATAGAGGATAACAGACGCAGAAAAGAGATGTACAAGGCTCACAAGCTCATAGCTAAAAACCTGCGGCTCCTGAGGAGCATACGCGGACTGAGTCAGGAAAAGGTCGCTGACCTTCTCAACATGTCACGGTCATGTTATTCAGCCCTTGAGAACGGCTCTAAGATACCTGACTTTATGACCGTCTACACCTTGTCCAGGTTTTACGACGTAAGTCTCGATTACCTTCTGGCCTTCGACATATCGGATCATCTTCTTTCCCTCATCAGATCCGAAAGAAGAAATCTGGACTCATTTGCTTTTCTCGATCATTACATGAGGCTTTCATACGGAGCCAGAAGGCAGATACGCGACCGGATATGCGAACTGCTTGAGGAGGAGAGGAGTTTTAATCATTTTCCGTGGGATTACAGCGGATGTAAGGAGGAAGATATATGAACCCAAAGCTCAAACTGCTCAGCAGCAACATAAAACTGCTGCGCAGCCTCAGGTGTATCAGCCAGGATGAAATGGCAAACACCATACACCTGGCCCGTTCCACCTACTCCACATATGAGACAGGGGCCAAGATCCCCGACCTTCAGACCATAGATGCCATTTCTTCTCTCTACGGCATAAATTTTGAGGATCTCGTGAATCGTGATCTCTCTAAAGGACTCCTCAACAGGATATATTTTGACAGTGAAAACGCGGGCCTGGCAAGGATCCTGAACGACTACCAGAGTCTTTCCGTTGCTTCAAAGAACCTGGTAATGGAAAGGATCGACACGCTCCTTGAAAGAGAGGAAGTGTTTTTCACGGAATATCTTGAAACGAAAAAGAAAAAATAGCTGCTCTGTCCTGTCAGAACAGTATGTTTATCAGATTTATGACAAGAGGTATGGTCCCTATCGATATGACTGTGCTCAAAAACAGTATCTTGCTGGCTGTTCCGGCGCCGCAGCCTTCCTGCTCGGCCAGCATCGATACTGTGGCTGCTGTTGGAAAGCTTATGCCAAGGACCAGGATGCACTTTGTCATATCCGGCACAGGGAGGAAGTAGACCATTCCCACCGTGAGGAGCGGCAGCAGTATCAGCTTGACTATGCTGGCCTCTATGGCTATCCTGCTTTTTATTATGTCGCCGAACCTGTACGTGGCCAGAGTCGATCCGATAAATATCATGGCCATGGGAGTTGAGATGTTCCCTATATAAAGGAGATAATCGTCAACAGCCGTTGGGATCGCTCCTCCCAGAAGGCTTATTATGAATCCCGTTATGAGAGCTAGGATGTTAGGGTTCACCATAAGCTTAAGGATGGCTTTGAACACGCCGGCAGGAGTGGCCTTTCTCCTGTCAGGGGAATTCCGCCTGAGAGCTCTTGTCCCATAGGTGAATATGTAAAAGTTCATGGCAGCGTTGTGAGCCAGCATCAGAAGCAGTCCCGTCTCGCCGAAAAATATCATGGCAACGGGAAAGCCCATGAATCCGTTATTGGGAGAGGCCATTGAAAACTCCGCTACGCTGGCCTCATCTTTCGGGAACTTCCTCGCCTTAACATATAAATAGCACAGAAGCGCATATATGTAAAAAAAGGCCAGGCTGAGGCCAAATGCTGTAAGGAAATCCGTTATTATCCTGCTTGTCATCTGCAGGTTTCCTATATTATGGACTATCAGGCACGGGTACGCAAAATAGACGATAAGCTTATTCATGCTGTGATCCATCTTATCGTCTATAAAATCTATCCTTCTGAGAAACCATCCCGTGAACATGATGGCAAAAAGAACAAAATACTGTCCGTACATATCCGCCCCTTTTTCTTCGATCCGCCGGCTGCCTGCTAGCTGTAGTACAGGTTGTTCGTCACATACTCCGGATCGCTCGTAACATCTATACCCAGCGACTTCAGAGTCTTTTCGTCTCTGTCGGAGAGTATGGCCGTACAGTGAGCCCTGCAGCCTCTGAGACAGGTGAGCTTCTCGAGCGCCGCCTCCGCGGAAGGGTTTGTGGCCGCGGAAATGGTGAGCGCCGTAAGTATCTCTTCGCAGTTTAAGCTGGATTTTTCCGACATGAGCACATCTGTCTTGAGCTCCTGTATGCTCCTGAGTATATTGGGAGATATGAGATGTATGCCGTCAGCCATGCCGCTGAGATATTTTATGGAATTGAGTATGGCCGCGGCAGCCGCAACCATACGCCTTGAGCTTCTGCCTGTTATGATGGTCCCGTCCTCCATTTCCATGGCCATGACCACCACATTGGCGTACCTCTCATCGCACTCTCTCTTGTATTCCGCGTACTCTCTGGCCGGCAGGACCACTTTCCTGTCCTCAACGGAAAGCTCCATGTCGTCCATGAGCAGCTTTGCCCTTTCCAGTACGTCTTCCTCTATCCTTCCCTTTTTATAATCGCACTGAGCTATTATGTATCTTCTTATTATCTCCTGACATGCGGCTTCCCTCACGACCTTATCGTCTGTTATGGAAAATCCCGCCCTGTTGACTCCCATATCGGTAGGGGATTTGTATTCCGACTCCTCTCCCGTTATCTTCTCGATTATCCTCTTGACAACAGGGAACACCTCAAGATCCCTGTTGTAGTTGACCGCTGTTTTTCCGTAAGCCTCCAGATGGAACGAATCTATCATGTTTACGTCCTTAAGATCCGCTGTGGCGGCCTCATAGGCCACATTGACAGGATGCTTTAAAGGTATGTTCCATATAGGGAATGTTTCGAACTTGGCGTACCTTACCTTCCTTCCCATCCTGTACTCATGATACAGCTGAGAAAGACATGTTGCCAGCTTGCCGCTGCCTCCTCCCGGACCGGTGACTACCGCAAGCGGCTTTGACACTTCTATGTACGGGTTCGCGCCGTATCCCTCGTCGCTCACTATGGTGTCCACATCCGTTGGATAGCCCTTTGTATATCTGTGCCTGTACGTCCTTATGCCTCTTCTTTCCAGCTTGTTTATGAAATTGTCAACAGCAGGAGCGTTTTCCTCATATCTGGTGACCACAACGCTGTTTATCTCCAGATCATACTTCCTGAACATATCTATGAGCCTCAGCACTTCAAGATCATAGGTTATACCGAAATCCTGACGCGTCTTGTTTGTCATTATGTCGCCTGAATATATGCATATTATTATTTCCGCCTTGTCCCGCATCCTGTTAAGGAGCTTTATTTTGGCGTTTTCATCAAATCCCGGCAGAACGCGCATGGCATGCTTGTCCTGCGCCAGCTTGCCGCCGAATTCAAGGTAAAGTCTCTCGCTGTCGCCGCACCTGATCCTCTCAAGTATATACTTTGACTGCTCTTCGATGTATTTTTCCGCACTGAAACCTATTGCTGCCATGTCTACCTCCAAATTCTGAAACCCTTCCTCAAAAACGTCTGTATGCTTAGATATATATTATTGCCGCCGCCACGGTAGTAACTACCATCGTGACTATTATGGCTATGGAAATTATCAATATGGTCCTCTTGCTCATCATCTGAGATCCGTCCCCCTCTCTACATAAGCGTTATATTGATCCTGTTTCTGCCCTCCAGAAGCCCCTTGAGGCTTATGCTGTAATCTATGTCTATATGTCCCTCTCCCTCTTCGGAAAGAGTGTTTTCTATATCATTTGTCAGGACCTCTAGCTCTATGGCTCCGAAAGGAGTGTTGTAATACCCTGTGTATCTCTTTCCCTTTTCAAAGAGTATTTCGTTTCCCGATCCCGAGCCCTTGCCAAAACGCTTCATCTGGACCTCGTTGGGCTTCAGTCTCAGCCGCGTCTTGCATCCCGGCACTCCGGAAAGCTCGCTTTCCTCGTACACCAGATACAGAGCTTCTCCTCTTTTGTAAAGCCTGGCTTCAGTCACGAACTCCATGGCTTCCTCCCCTTCGTCCGGACTCACCTGCAGTCCTTTTATCCTTACCATTATATCCTTTTTATACATATATCAACATCCTCTCTGAATCTTTGGCAGCGCCGCCCGCCGTCATTTCGCTCCGTGAAGTATGTTCAGAAGCTCATCTCTGTCAAAATGATACTTTTTCAGACAGAAATGGCACTGAAGCTCAGCTTCTCCGTCCTCCTCTATTATCTCCGTCAGATCCCTTTTCCCTATGGCTGCCAGCGCGCCCGCCAGCCTTTCCCTGCTGCAGTCGCAGCGCCAGTTTATATCTCTTTCTTCAAGTACCTGAGGTCTGTATCCATCCGGCATATCCTCAAACACCCTGTCAAGGAGCGCGCGCGTCTGATCCTGTACGCTGCCTCCCTTCATGGCGTCCTGTATGTCTTTTATCGATGATGTGAGCGGCTCCATGGATGAAACAAGCCTTTCGAGATGCTCCACTGCCTCTTCTTCGGCTCCCGGCATGGTCTGGATTATCATTCCTCCCGCCGCTCCTATGGAAAAGTCCCTCTCCACCCTGACTCCCAGAGCAACCGATGAATTCTGCTGCTCCGATATGAAAAAGTATGCTGTCAGGTCCTCCGCGATCTCTCCGCTTACCAGTGCTACCGTTCCTATATAGGGCTCTTTAAGTCCTATATCCTTTATGACGGTGAGCTCTCCCTTGCCGAGAGAACCCCCGACGTCCAGCTTTTTGTTTTCCGTAAGCGGAAGGTCAACGCACGGATTCGATATATATCCCTTCACGTCTCCGCTTCCGTAAGCCGCAGCCAGTATCTGTCCCGCAGGTCCGTCTCCTCTGAATCTGAGAGTCAGTCTGTTGTCTTCGTTTTTAAGCATTATCCCCATAAGCCCGGCAGCCGTCAGCACCCTTCCAAGTCCCGCTGACGCCAGAGGCGTAGTCCTGTGTATATCAGCGGCCTGCTGTACCATATCAGTCGTTACAGCTATATACACTCTGTATGAACCGCTTTTGTCAAGAGCTATTATCCCTTTACTCATCTTCGTTGCCTTTCTCTGCTCATAGCAGATCCTTATCCAAAACATTTTATCATATTATGAAGGAAATGTTTAATCTTTTCTGTATATATTCACATATTTTCAACACCCAAATGCCATATTGCAACTGTATATTTTACTCATAAGGAATGGTATAATGATATTGTGCACGCTGAGCGTGCGCTGCAGATATTAAGAAACGGAGAATACGATATGGATGATAACAACAGAAGACATGGATCGGAATACGAACCGAACTTTGTCATAAGAGATACAGATGAAACACCTGCGGCCTCTTCGCAGGAAACCGAAAACCCCGGTTCCGCTTCATGGGACAGCGAATCCGGCCTCAGGCAGAGCTGGCGGCAGAAAAACCGCGGCAGTGCAAAACAGCCTTCAAAGCCTGTCAACCTGACGCGAAAAGGACTGGCTCTTCTCATAGCGCTATGCATAGTGGTCTCAGGAGCCTTTGGCATAGGCGGGGCGGCTCTGGGCAGCTATATTTTCGACGGAAGCTCAGGCCCGGCCAAGGAGGGAAGCGTCAAAACAACAGGATATACTCTTGAGGACGCCACGGGAAGCAACATGACAGTGGAGGAGATCACAGAGGCGGCCAGACCAAGCGTGGTGGAGATAAAAACAGAAAGCGTATCATCCGACACCTGGATGCAGCAGTACGTAACAGAGGGCGCGGGAAGCGGGGTCATAATAACGGAAGACGGCTACATCGTCACCAACAATCATGTTATATCGGGAGCAAGCAATGTAACGGTGACAACCTCTGACGGAAAGGAATACGCCGCTGATGTCATAGGCGCAGACTCAATGTCGGACATAGCTGTGCTTAAAATAGACGCAAGCGGGCTGACTCCGGCCACCTACGGCAACAGCGACCAGCTTGCTGTGGGAGATCTTGCCGTAGCCATAGGCAATCCGCTCGGAGAACTGGGCGGTACCGTAACGGCAGGCATAATCAGCGCTCTTGACAGAGAGCTCTCCATAGACGGCCAGACCATGAACCTTCTTCAGACAGACAGCTCCATAAACCCGGGCAATTCCGGCGGAGGACTCTTTAACGGAGACGGACAGCTCATAGGAGTTGTTGTCGCCAAGTCCTCAGGCTCCGATGTGGAGGGACTGGGCTTTGCCATACCTATAAATACAGCTGCCGAGGTCGCTCAGCAGCTCATGAAAAACGGATATGTGAGCGGTCAGCCTTCAACAGGCATGTCATATGTGGAAGGCAACGGCCAGAGCGGCTCCGGTCAGCTGTTCGGCGGTTCGCAGGATACGTCCGTGTATATCTACTCTGTTGACGGAAACAATGCCAAAAAGGCAGGCTTCAAACAGGGAGACATGGTCTACTCGGTCGACGGTGAAGAGATAACATCCTTTGAAACGCTTTCTTCAATAGTGACATCTCACGAAGTGGGAGACACTCTGAAATTCACCGTGCTGCGTGACGGCAACGCCATAGACATAGATCTGACTCTTGAGGAACGGACATCTTCACAGCAGAGCAGATAAATACATGAGCACATAAAGGGGTATATTATATAGAACAAAAAACCGGACAGGAACTGCATATCAGCTCCTGTCCGATTTTTTATGTGTCCGGGATCACGGACTCCTGTCATCTGTGGCAGCATTTCTTCCTGCCGGGACAGCTTCCGGATCTTGAGCATACAACATAGTTGCCGCCTTTTATAGACAGGTATTTTCCTTCCGTAAGCACGAGAGCCAGCTTTTTTCTGGCCTCATTGTAAACAGACTGCACAGTTGTCCTGGCGACTCCCATCTGCACGGCGCATTCCTCCTGGGTATAGTCCAGCAGATCTATGAGCCTTATGGTCTCATATTCATCGAGCGTCATCTCCACGGCATCCTTTCCCGAAAGCTCCCCGGCTCCTGCACCCGGTCCCTCTTCCTGTGAGACCGGTCCGAACCCGCAGCTCTCGGGTATACCGCATATCTTTCTGCATTTCTTTGGTCTTGGCATATCGTTTCTCTCCTTCCGGAGCCCTTTCAGAGTTTCCGGCTTATGTCATTATTATATCATATGAAAAAATCGAAATCCATGATATAATCCCCTCATGGATAAGAAAGACACCATTAAAGAAAAGCTGATAAATGAATTGACCGCCTGCCTTGACGAGCAGCCGGTATCATACTGGCAGGATCCTCTGCTGGGGTTTGCGGACGCGAATCACCCGTATGTGCAGGGGCTCAGAAAAACGGTGCACCCTCTTCACCAGATGCCATGCGATGTTCTTGAGGATGCCACAGTCGTCATAGTATATTTCCTGCCTTTCGCAAAAAGCGTGCCCATGGGAAATTCAAAGGGCTTGATATCATCTGAGGAATGGGCTGCTGCCTATGAAACCACAAACGCCCTGTTCCCTGTGATAAACCGCCGCCTTTCCGAACTCATCGAGGGCGAGGGCTTTAAAGCAAGACCTGCTCCGGAAGGCTCTGTTTTTTACAGAGACGATATAATCAGCCGCTGGTCATTCCGCCATCTGGCATATGCGGCAGGCATGGGCACCTTCGGACTCAACAACATGCTCATAACCGAAAAAGGCTGCGCCGGAAGGCTGAACGGCCTCGTATCAGACATTCCGGCAAAGCCCGGCCTCCCTCTCAAAGAGGAAGCCTGCCTTTATAAGCGAAACGGCTCGTGCGGACTGTGCGTAAAAAAATGCCCGTCAGGGGCCCTGTCAACAGAAGGCTTCGACAGGAAGCTGTGCTATGAAATGTGCCTTGAAAACGCCGCCATCTACAGGTCTTTCGGCAGTTCCTATTCCTCTGAGGACGATCCTGACCCGGGCTCAGAGGTCTGTGGCAAATGCCTGTGCGGCTGCCCCTGCACCTGCAGCCGTCCTTGATCCCACGGTTTTCTCCTGCCCGGGCCTGAAGCTTCGCATATGCGGCTTTGCGTATTTATCACTGCGTCGCGATAAAGTTTTTTCAAAAAAACCTTTACATATTTCCGTACAGGTGCTAAAATTCATTACAAATGATTCGATCAGAGGATAAGATTATGCTTAACAGAACTTTTGCAGCAGAATACTTTTATTTTAACTTTACTTTCTTTAGAGGTAAGGTGAATTTCGCTGCAAAGAGTTAGCTGTTCCGAAGACCGGAAACAAAGGTGAAAGAAGAGCGCTCCGCAGGTGAAATTCACTTGCGGAGCTTTTTTATTATCGTATGAAAGGAAGGAAACAAAATGATAGTTGTATTAAAAGACAATCCCGATCAAAAACAGCTCGACAATCTGGTGGCCTGGCTGAAAAGCATGGGACTGGACATACACTTCAGCAAGGGAGAATCAGCCACCATAATGGGGCTCATAGGCGATACGGCTTCCGTGGACATCGACCTCATCAACGCTCTCGACATAGTCGAGACAGTCAAAAGAGTGCAGGAGCCTTACAAAAACGTAAACAGAAAATTCCACCCCGACGATTCTGTCGTTGAGATAACTCCTGACGTGAAAATAGGCGGAGGGAACTTTCAGGTCATAGCGGGCCCATGCTCCGTAGAATCGGAGGAGCAGGTCTGCATGGTGGCTGAGGCTGTCAAAGCATCGGGAGCGGGTCTTTACAGAGGCGGCGCATTCAAGCCCAGGACTTCTCCTTACGCGTTCCAGGGAATGCGTGACGAGGGTATAAATCTCCTTCTGGAGGCAAAGGAAAAATCGGGCCTCCCTATCGTTACAGAGGTAATGGATATTTCACATCTCCCGCTCTTCGAAAACGTGGACGTTATACAGGTGGGAGCCAGAAATATGCAGAACTTCGAGCTTCTCAAGGAACTGGGGCATATAGACAAGCCGGTGCTTCTCAAAAGAGGACTCTCCAGCACCCTGCAGGAGCTCCTCATGAGCGCCGAGTACATAATGGCCGGCGGCAACGAGAGAGTGATACTCTGTGAAAGAGGCATAAGGACATTTGAGACTGCGACGAGGAACACCCTGGATCTGGCCGCCATACCTCTTCTCAAAACCATGACGCATCTTCCTGTAGTAGTCGATCCGAGCCACGCCACAGGCATAGCCCACCTGGTAAAACCTATGGCAATGGCTGCCACCGCCGCAGGCGCGGACGGCCTCATGATAGAAGTGCATAACGACCCGCCTCACGCTCTCTGCGACGGAGCCCAGTCCCTGACTCCCGAGGCCTTTGGCGATGTAATGAGGGCTGTTGAAAAAATAAGGCCCGTAGCCTACAGAGGGTAGGTGCGCCATGGAAATAGGAATAGTAGGCCTGGGCCTCATAGGAGGCTCCCTCGCAAAGGCCATAAGCCAGAATACCGACAACACTGTTTACGGTACCGATATTTCCGATCAGGTGGTAAAAAAGGCTGTGCTTGTCGAAGCCATAGAGCAGCCTCTCACCGACAGTCTGCTGAGCCAGTGCGATATTATAATAGTGGCTCTTTATCCTCAGGCGACCATAGAATACGTGGAAGAAAAAGCCCATCTCTTCAAAAAGGGCTGCATCGTCTTTGACTGCGGAGGAGTGAAGAGAGTTGTCTGCGACAGACTGATCCCGTTTTCCGAGGAGCACGGCTTCCTCTTTGTGGGAGGACATCCCATGGCTGGCCTCGAGCATTCGGGATTCACTTATGCCAGACGTTCGCTGTTTAACAACGCTTCCATGATATTCACTCCCACAAAGGGACCTATAGAAAGCATGGAGGCTCTTAAAAACCTGTTTACGTCCATAGGCTTTACCAACATAGAGATATCCACGCCCGAGGAGCATGACAGGAAGATAGCCTTCACATCTCAGCTTGCTCATGTGGTGTCCAACGCATACATAAAGAGTCCCGTTGCCACGGAGCATGCGGGCTTTTCCGCCGGAAGCTACAAGGATCTCACAAGAGTCGCCAAGCTCAACGAGGATATGTGGACTGAGCTTTTCCTGGAGAACTCCGACAATCTCGTAAGGGAAATAGACGTGCTCATAGACAACCTCAGAAAGTACAGAGAAGCCATAGGAAACGGCGACAGCAATACTCTGCGGGCTCTCCTCAAAGAGGGCAGAGAAAAGAAGGCACTTATCGACGGGGAGGTTTTCTGATATGATAGATATTGAAATATCAGCTTCGAAAAATTACCATGTACTCATGGACAGGGGGCTGCTGTCGGCAGCCGGCGCATACGTGAAAAAAGCCGCAAGCCCCTTTTCGGACGAGGGGGCAGGCAAAAGAAAAATATGCGTGATCACCGATGAAAATGTAGCCGGGCTCTACGGTAAGGACAGCCAGCCCTTTATCCGCTCTCTTTCGGATGCGGGATTTTGCGTGTTCAGATACGTGTTCCCCGGCGGTGAAAGCTCAAAGACCATGGATACCGTCTCTTCGATACTGGATTTTCTCGCTGACAGCGGATTTACGAGAAGCGATCTTATCGCAGCTCTTGGCGGAGGCATAACGGGAGATGTGGCGGGCTTTGCTGCGGCAGCCTTTCTAAGAGGCGTTGAATACGTTCAGATACCCACATCTCTTCTCGCCACAGTGGATTCTTCCGTTGGCGGGAAGACAGGCGTGAACCTGAACGCCGGCAAGAACCTGGCAGGCGCTTTCTGGCAGCCTTCCCTGGTCCTGTTCGACCCTGACGTTCTCGAAACGCTTTCACAGCCTCTCAGGCTGGACGGCATAGCCGAGACCCTGAAGGCCGGCATCATAGGCGATCCTTCCATAATAGAAGATGCTGAAGGCGTCTGTCATCCTGACGATCCGCAGCTGCTCACGGAGCTTGCGGCCAGAGCGGTAAGAGTCAAGAAGCGCATAGTCGAGGAGGATGAAAGAGAAAAGGGCTCAAGACAGCTCTTAAACCTCGGTCATACCCCGGCTCACGCAATAGAAAGGCTCAGCGGATATACGGTAAGCCACGGCCACGCCGTAGCCATTGGTACGTGCATCATGTCAAAGGCCGCAGCCAGGCTCGGGATGCTCAAAATGGACGATGCTCACAGAATAACAGCTGTCCTTGAAAATGCCGGATTCTCTCTCAGTTGCCCCTTCTCCGCGAAGGAGCTGGCAGAGGCGGCTCTGTCCGATAAAAAACGGCGCGGCCGTATGATAACACTCGTCATTCCCCGGGCCATAGGGGAATGCAGCCTCATGACAGTGGATGTTTCGGAGCTGGAAACCGTCATATCCCTGGGTCTTTCGGCCTGAGGACATACAGAGCGCACAGAAAGGATAATTTATGAACATAGAGATAATCCCCTCAAAGCTTCACGGAAACGTCCGTATACTTCCTTCAAAATCACACGCTCACAGACTGCTCATAGCCTGCAGACTGGCCGAGCTCCAGGGGTGCCCCGGGGCTCCTGCCGCCGCTGAGTCCATTCCGGCATTCTCAAAGGACATAGAAGCAACGAAAAACTGCCTCGCTCAGATGGATAAGGCCAAGCCCTATCTTGACTGCGGTGAGAGCGGCTCAACCCTTAGGTTCATGCTGCCTGTGGCCATGGCCCTGAAGGAAGAAGCTCATTTTCTCGGATCCGGAAGACTGCCGGAGCGCCCCATATCACCTCTCAGGGAGGAGATGGAGCGGCATGGGTGCAGGTTTTACATGCAAAAGGATCAGAGGCCCTCTGACAGACACAAGGAGATATGCGACGTCACGGGCTCTCTTACTGCCGGAGACTACTCGCTTCCGGGCAATATAAGCTCCCAGTTCATAACGGGACTGCTTTTCGCCCTTCCCCTCCTTGACGGAGACAGCAGCCTCAGGCTTACCACACGGCTTGAATCAGCCGGATATGTGGATCTGACCCTCGATGTGCTCAGAAGCTTCGGGATACGGATAAATGTAACATCATCCGATGAAGGATATAATATATACGAAATAAACGGCAACCAGAAATACATGACGCCTGACAGCCTCTCCCTGGAAGGGGACTGGTCAAACGCCGCCTTCTGGCTGGTATGCGGGGCTCTCGGCGGCAGGATCACATGCAGCGGGCTGTCGCTTTCCTCTTCGCAGAGGGACATGCAGATGCTTTCCATACTGGAGGATATGGGCGCTCAGGTGGAAGCTGACCCACAGAGCTCTGAGGTCACTTTATCCTGTCCTTCCGGAAGACTCAGAGCCGCAGAGATAAGCGTGGCTCAGATACCTGATCTTGTTCCCGCCCTTGCCGTATGCATGGCCCAGGCCGAAGGCTCCTCCATGATAAAGGACGGTGAGAGGCTGAAGATAAAGGAATCCGACAGACTCATGACAGTTTACAGGCTTCTTTCAAAACTTGGAGCCGATATAAGTTACGGCGGTACAGGGCTGTCATTTACCGGGGTCCCCCAGCTTAAAGGGGGAGAGGTGGGCAGCTTCAACGATCACAGGATAGCCATGGCGGCAGCGGCGGCATCCTGCATATGCAGCGAGCCCGTAATAATAACCGGAGCTGAGGCCGTGGAAAAATCATATCCGCATTTCTTTGATGATTTCAGAGCTCTGGGCGGCATCGCCCGTGAGGTACAGAGGATAGACATATGAAATCGACAACAGGAAAAAATCTTAAGATCACAGTATGGGGAGGATCCCATGAGCCTGCCATAGGCGTTGACATCACGGGACTTCCTCAGGGAACACGAATCGATATGGAAAAGCTTGCCGCTTTCCTCAGAAGGCGGGCTCCCGGGAGCAGCCCCTTTGCCACAGCAAGGAAGGAACCGGACATACCTGTCCCCACAGGCGGCGTATCATCCGGATCACCTGCTGTCGTAACAGGAGAGACCGTCTCCTTTGAGATAAGAAACACGGATACACGATCCTCGGACTACAGGGCCCTGCGATCCGTACCGAGACCCGGACACGCCGATTTCACAGCGAGGGTGAGGTATTCTCCCCACCTCAATATGGCGGGAGGCGGGCCGTTTTCCGCCAGGATGACAGCGCCGTTATGCATCGCGGGCGGCATCGCGATGCAGATCCTTGAAAGCCGCGGCGTGACCATAGGCGCTCATATATATTCCATAGGAGATATAAGAGACGATGAGCTTGATACCCTCTCGCCTGACCCGCAGCTGGCTGCCGCCCTCAAGAAAAAGGATATGGCAGTCATATCCGATAAAGCCGGGACTGCCATGAAAGAGGCAATACTCAGAGCAAAGGCTGAACAGGACTCTCTGGGAGGCATCGTGGAGGTGTGGGCTTCAGGTCTTCCTCCCGGCATAGGCGGGGCCATGTATGATGGTCTTGAAAGCTTCCTCGCGCCCCTGTTCTTCGGTATACCCGCGGTGAAGGGCGTGGAATTCGGAGCCGGATTCGCAGCTTCCCGCATGAAAGGATCTGAAAACAACGACCCATTTTACTTTGACGGCGATACTGTAAAGACACGTACAAATAATCACGGAGGCATACTTGGAGGAATAACCTCCGGAATGCCCGTCACAGCCCGCATAGCCTTCAAGCCCACCCCTTCCATAAGCAGGGAACAGGATTCGGTGGATCTTGACAGGAGAGAAAACACAAAGCTTATCATAAAGGGGCGGCACGACCCCTGTGTAGCAGTCAGAGCAGTCCCAGTAACAGAGGCTGCTATGGCTCTCGGAATATTAGATTGTATCATGGAGGTAAAAAATGACACAGCAGAATCTTGATGAAATGAGAACAAAGATCGATGATATCGATTCAAAGATGACAGCGCTCTTCAAAGAGCGCATGGAGCTTTCCCTTGACATAGCCAGATACAAGAAGGAGCATAACCTGCCGGTATTCAGCGACAGCCGTGAAAAGGAGATACTCCACAAGGTCTCCGAGGATATAGGCGAGCCCTTTGACGGATACGCCCGCCTCCTGTACAGCACCATTTTCGATGCCAGCAGATCCTGCCAGAACAACTATCTTGCAAGAAAATCCGACCTGGTAAAAAGGATCGAGCATGCGCTTTCCGAAACGCCGGAGCTTTTTCCTAAAAAGGCGGTCGTTGCCTGCCAGGGCGTTGCAGGCTCACACTCTCAGGCCGCGTGCGAAAAGCTGTTCGAGGTGCCCAGCATAATGTATTTCAACAGCTTTGAGGGTGTTTTCAACGCTGTTGAAAAGGGTCTGTGCCAGTACGGCATCCTTCCTATAGAAAACAGCTCCTACGGATCTGTGGGCGCTGTGTATGATCTGATGCAGAACTACAATTTTCACATAGTAAAGAGCCTGAGGCTCCGCATAAGCCATAACCTTATGGCAAAACCGGGAACAAAGCTCTCCGATGTCAGGGAGATATTTTCCCATGAACAGGCCATAGGCCAGTGCGGAGATTTCCTGAAGAGCCTCAAGGATGTGAAGGTGACCGTATGCGAAAATACCGCTCTCGCAGCCAAAATGGTCGCCGAAAGCGACAGGACGGACGTTGCCGCCATTTCCTCCAAGGAATGCCTTGACCTGTACGGCCTTGAGCTTCTCAAAAAGCATATCCAGCTCAGCGACAACAACTACACCCGCTTCATATGCATATCCAAAAAGCTGGAGATATACCCGGGCTCCAATAAAATAAGTCTCATACTCTCTCTGCCGCACGTTCCAAGATCCCTGTATCTTACCATAGCAAAATTCGCGGCTCTGGGAATAAACCTTACAAAGCTGGAGTCCAGACCTATACCGGGCAGCGACTTTGAGTTTATGTTCTATTTCGACCTGGAGGCTTCCGTTTATTCAAAAGAGCTTCTGAATCTGCTCAGCGAGCTCGAAAACCAGCCTGAGACCTTCGTCTTTCTGGGATGCTATTCGGAGGCCATATAGATGGTATACGGTCTCATAGGAAAAAGCCTCGTCCACAGCTATTCCGGCGAGATACACGAGGCTCTGGGGAAATACGCTTATAAACTGTTCAGCATGTCTCATGAAGAGATGGAGGCCTTTGTCAGAGGCCGGGAATTTTCCGGTCTCAACGTGACCATTCCCTACAAAAAGGATGTGATCCCCCTCTGCGACCGGGTGACTGATCTGGCGCAGAGCATAGGAGCCGTCAACACTCTTTACTGGGAAAAGGGAGCGCAGGGGAAGCTGCTCACCGGTCACAATACCGACTATGAGGGTTTTCTGTACGCCGCCTCCAGAGCAGATATGGATTTCAGCGGCAGGACCGTTCTGATCCTTGGTTCCGGAGGCACTTCTCTCATGGCAAAAAAGGCCGTGTCCGACAGAGGAGCGCAGCACGTATACATAGCCTCAAGAAAGGGCGGCTCATATCCCGGAAGAGCTGACGGCGAAAATGAGACCGTTATTTCCTACGAGAGTCTCCCTGCCATATCCGGCTCGGTGGATGTGCTGATAAACACCACTCCTGTCGGTACGTTCCCCGGAAATCTTCAAAGAGCCGTATCCCTTGCCGACTTCCCCGCCTGCCGCGCGGTGATAGACGTGATATACAATCCCTTTAAGACAGCTCTCCTCCTCGATGCCGAGGAGAGGGGCGTCAGATTTTCCAACGGGCTCCCCATGCTGGTGGCTCAGGCCACGGCAGCCGCAGGTTATTTTCTGGGGACGCCGGGAGCATTTGAAAGTGAAAACGAGCGGATAATATCTCTCCTGGAGAGCCGCATGGAAAACATAGTCCTCATAGGTATGCCGGGCTCGGGAAAGAGCACCATAGGAAGACTCATATCGGAAAGGACCGGCAAAGACTTCATAGATATGGATGAGGAAACAGAAAAAAGCGCCGGTATGACAATACCTGAAATCTTCAAAAGAGAAGGAGAAGAGGGCTTCAGAAGACGCGAGACGGAAACAGCCCTTGAGCTTGGCAAACGCCGCGGACTCGTTATAGCAACAGGAGGCGGCACTGTCCTTAAAAAGATAAATGTAAGGGCTCTGAGACAGAACGGCAGGCTTCTTCACATCCGTCGCCCCGCCGAGGATCTTCCCACGGACGGCAGGCCCCTTTCGAAGGATACGGAAGCGCTTCGCCGTATGGAAAAAGAACGGCTCCCTCTCTACGAGGAAGCCGCTGATGCCGAATTCGACAATTCCGTATCCCTTCCAAAGGAAGTCCTGGCCGATAAGGTCATGGATGCGCTCGGACTCATATAGTCTCCCGAAGCGATTCCTCCTTCATAAGATCCATATATGCGCCTGCGTCATCGCATGTCATAAGCCCGCTCATTACGCAGGCCCCGGCAGCTCCCGCCTCAAGCACAGACCGGATATTATCCGGGCCTATGCCTCCGATGGCGTATACCGGTATATCGACCGCATCGCATACTTTTTCCAGGAAATCAAGACCCCTTCCCGGGGTCCCTTTTTTTGAATCAGTGTCGAATATATGTCCTGCTGTTACATATGTGCACCCAAGCGCCTCTGCCCTCACGGCGTCCCCGGCGCTGTGGCATGAAGCTCCCAGCACGTCGAATCCCAGCCTTTCTTCTTCCGAAAGAGCCTCAAGGGCTTCGAGGGGCATGTGGAGCCTCCTGCATGAAAGCCTCTTCGCTGCGTTCACGAAGCTGTGAAGGATGCAAAGCACGCCGTTTTCCCCGCAGATCTCAATGACCCTTGCGGCCAGCGCCTCATACTCTTCTTCCTTCATGTCCTTTTCCCTCAGTATGACGGCAGAAGGTTCCGCTGCCGCCACAGCCTCCATGCGCCCCAGAAAATCACTGCAAAGTCTTCTGTTTGTAACACATATTATATCAGACATATATATAATCGTTGAGAACAGGCTGCAGTCCTTCCTCCGAGATGTCTTTATACATCTTATCGAGGCTTCTTGAATCGTCTATCTCAAACTGCTCGTCTCCCTGCTGCCCGTCCGTCTCCTTTCCGCTGTATTTGCTCTCATGATCGCCTATCCCCGTTGAAACTCCTGCCGACACCTTTGTTGCCGCGATCTTTACGATGCCGTTCCTGAACCTGGCGCTTTCCCTTGACGACACCGTTATGCCTACAAAAGGCAGGAATATCCTGTAGGCGCAGAGTATCTGGCACAGCTGGGTCTCATGGACGTCCAGCGGATTTATCTTGTCGTTGTTTATTATGGGTCTCAGTCTCGGACATGAAAGCGACATCTCGGCGTAAGGGTACTTTCTCTGGAGAAAATACACGTGCAGTGCACTGGCAAGGGCGTCCTTTCTGAAATCCGAAAGCCCGAGGAGAGCCGAAAACGCCACTCCTCTCATACCTCCCATCAATGCCCTTTCCTGCGCCTCGAACCTGTACGGCCATACTCTCTTATGTCCGAAAAGATGCAGCTTTTCATACTTCTCCGTATCATACGTCTCCTGGAACACCGTAACGTAATCCGCTCCACACTCATGCAGATATCTGTACTCATCGGAATTTACCGGATATACTTCAAGACCAACCATGCGGAAATATTTTCTCGCCAGCTTACACGCCTCGCCTATGTATTCCACATTGCTCTGACCGCGGCTCTCTCCTGTCAGTATGAGTATCTCCTCCATGCCGCTGTCGGCTATGACCTTCATCTCGTGCTCTATCTGCTCTCTGTCAAGCTTCATCCGCTTTATATTGTTATAGCAGTTGAACCCGCAGTAAACGCAGTAATTCTCACAGTAATTGGCTATATAAAGAGGCGTGAACATGTACACCGTATTGCCGAAATGACGGCTGGTTTCAAGGCGGGCCCGCTGAGCCATCTCTTCAAGGAAGCCTTCCGCCGCCGGCGAAAGCAGCGCCTTGAAGTCCTCTATGGTGCATGTCTCTTTTTCAAGAGCCGCCCTCACGTCTTCTTTCGTATATTTTGAATAGTCATATGAGTCCATATGGGACATGACCTTTTCCATTACGTCTGATTCTATCTTTTCCATTCCCGGAAGGTATTCCATGTGATCGCGTCTGGATGAAGGATCCGTCTCCAGCCGATGCTTCTTGGCAAGAGCCTGCGGGGAAAGTTTCTCTGAATCCACGAAAAAACTGTTTTCCATTATTTGTCCCTCCTCAGTCTCTCAGGAATCCCGTCAGAGGATCGGAGGCGGATGCCCCTCTCGTGATGACCCTTCCGAGCCCTGCCAGATATCCCTTTCTTCCGGCCTCTATGGCCTGCCTGAATGCCGACGCCATCATGGTGAGATCTCCCGCCGTCGCAAGAGCCGTATTGGCCATTATCGCCGCTGCGCCCATTTCCATGGCCTCGCATGCCTGGGACGGTCTTCCTATTCCCGCATCCACTATTATCGGCAGATCTATTTCATCTATCAGTATCTGTATAAAATCTCTGGTGGAAAGCCCCTTGTTGGAGCCTATGGGTGATGCCAGCGGCATTATGCTTGCAGCTCCCGCTTCCGCCATGTCTCTCGCAGCGTTGAGATCCGGGTACATGTACGGCATCACCACAAAGCCCTCCTTTGCCAGTATCTCTGTGGCTTTTATCGTCTCCTGGTTGTCGGGAAGCAGGTATTTTGAGTCTCTCATTATCTCGATCTTTACAAAATCACCGCATCCGAGCTCCCTCGCCAGCCTGGCTATGCGCACGGCTTCATCGGCGTTCCTGGCTCCGCTGGTGTTGGGAAGCAGCGTCACTCCCTCCGGTATGAAATCCAGAATATTTTCCTGATCCTTTGTATTGGCTCTTCTCACCGCCAGGGTTATTATCTCCGCTCCCGCATCCTTTACGGCGGCTTCTATAAGTCTGAGCGAGTATTTCCCCGACCCGAGTATGAATCTTGAATCGAATTCATGTCCCCCTATTATAAGCTTGTCATCCTTCATTTTATTTCCCTTCTTTCCTTTTTCCTTTATACGATCTGCCTGCTACGGCTCACGCCTTCCCGCCAGCAGTCTCAGCACCATGTGAGCCTGATGGCCTGCGCATACGGCCACCCGCGACGCCACGAGGCCGATCCCCTCCTCCGCATCGCTGCTGCCGTCTCCGCATATATAAAAGCGTTCCGTTATCCTTCTTGTCCTTATCTCATTGGCGCTTCCCAGCCCTGCCATCCCCGAGGCGGACACCAGATATGTATCCGGCATCATGGACATGACCGCATCCGCCAGCATCGCTTTTTGTTCGGCTCCGTCAAAGGCTTCGCACACGATGTCCGCATCCGCCAGCAGCTTGGGAGCGTTTTCCTCTGTGATCCTCACCGTGTGCGCTTCCAGCCTGCAATAGGGATTTATTTCCCGCAGGCTCTCGCACAGGGCCTCTGTCTTGAACCTGCCCACCTGATCCGCTCTGTACTGCTGTCTGTGCAGATTCGTAATATCCACTCTGTCAAAGTCAAAGAGAATCAGCCTGCCGACGCCCGCCCTTATGAGGGATACGGCTATATTTGATCCAAGGCCTCCAAGCCCGCATACAGCCACCGCGGCTGATGAGAACTTTTCGTAAAGCTCTTTTCCGTGACGCTCAGCGAGCGCTCTTTCCATTTCCTCACGGCTCACCATCCGTCAGCCACCTCCAACGAAATTTACGATCTCCACCGAATCACCGTCCGCCAGGATCGTATCCGGATACTTTGCCTTTGGCACTATATCGCCGTTGAGCTCCACGGCTATCCTTCCCTTTTCCATCCCTGCCTCTTTAAGATATTCTTCGAGGCTCATGCCGGCGCTGTCCTTATACTCACCGTTTATCTTTACCATTTCTCACCTCTTGCCGATAAAAAAGCGGAGCCTCCTGTCAGGATGCCCCACGCCAAAATACGATGATCTTCGCTTCCCTACGTTGGCATTACCCAAATCAGGTAAACGGTCGAAGGTCACACCTTCCTCTCAGCCTGTAATGCAAGCTCCCGTCCTTTTATTCTTCTGTATTATACCACTTTAATCCGCCGGTGTAAATCCGCTTTGCGAATCTTTACCGCTGCTTCTCATATTGCGCTACACCTGTCAGCCGGATTATAGTATAATTACATAGTAAGCTGTCGGTTCGCAAACCCGTTCCGATAAACACCTGTAACCTGTAAGGAGATCAACTATGGAGAAAAACATCAAAAGAAGCTGTATCGACTGCGGCCTCATAAACTGTGATAAAAACGACAAAATGTACCCTGACTTCTGCCTCACGACTTCTATGGACGAGGATATCCTCAGCGAAGCAATGAGCCTTTACACCGATGATGCCGAGAACCATGAAGTATCTGTAGCCTCCGCCGAGGTAGAGTATGAAAACTACTGCCAAATGACACGCATCGAAGAAATAATCGAATTCGCCAAAAAAATCAAAGCAAAAAAAATCGGCATCGCCACCTGCGTAGGGCTCATATCCGAAGCCCGCACCGCTGCTCAGATATTCAGGAAGCACGGTCTTGAAGTGTTCGGCGCGGCCTGCAAGGTTGGTGCTCAGCCGAAATCAACCATAGACATCCCAAAGGCCTGCGAAGATGTTGGAAAAAACATGTGCAATCCCATACTGCAGGCAAAGCTTTTGAATGAAGAAAAGACAGATCTCAACGTAGTTATAGGCCTTTGCGTAGGCCACGACAGCCTCTTCTACAAATATTCCGATGCTCTCTGCACCACTCTCGTAACAAAGGACCGTGTACTGGGCCACAATCCGGTCGCCGCTCTGTATCAGGCAAAGACATACTACTCAAAACTGCTGGAAGACGAGTAGGGTGAGTATGGGAAAGCCTCCGTCTCCATGCGCAGAACATGTCGTTCAATGCGAAGAATACGCATCCCCCCTCCTTGCATCGAAGGAGATTTTGCGATAAATTATATAACTGAGGGGTGGGGTGTCGCGGGAGGTATGACCATGATAAGGATCGCTGTCTGTGATGATATTAAAGAAGAGCTTTCAGAAATAACGGAACATATCGAAGCATTTGCCGGATCCAGGGATCTGACCGATACCATCGATGTGACAGCCTACGATTCCTCTTCTGCGCTCATGGATGATGCAGGTTCCGGCAGAGGATCCGACATATACGTCCTGGATATACTTATGCCCGGATCCGACGGGCTCGAAACCGGCCGATTCATAAGAAAGCATCAGGAAAAAGCTGTTATAATATATCTTTCATCTTCCGATGATTTTTTCTCCCAGGCTTTTGACGTATACGCATTGCAGTATCAGGTCAAGCCCATTAAAAGGGAAAAGTTCTTCGAGATCCTTGACAGGGCTGTCTCGCTTTTCAGAGAACAGGAAGACCGGTACTTTTTTCTCTCAGGCAAAAGCGGCTCTGTCCGCATTCCATTCGAACATATAATTTACGGAGAACTTTCAAACCGGACTCTTATACTCCATCTTAAAGACGGCAGCAGTCATCAGAGCGGATATATTCGCCAGTCCTTTGAAACGCTCATGGATCCTCTCCTTGAGGACAGCCGCTTCATACAGCCTCACAAGTCCTTTGTGATCAATCTCAGCCACGTTCGCCGGCTGGAGCTCGGCAACTTTTATATGTCAGACGGCAGCATTATACCCGTGTCCCGGAAACGGGCCTCTGAAGCGAAAAACTCATATATGGATTTTGTTTTCCGAACAGGTTCATCCGCGGGAAAGAAGGTGTGATATGGGAGACGCTCTGTGGATCGACATAAGCAGGCTTATCACTCCCGGCTTCCTTGCTGTCTGGGCATCCCTCCTGCTGGAATTCAGACATCCGGAAAAGCTTACCAGATGTCTGCTTTTTATCCTGACCGGAGCTCTGCTATTTGCCAACGGTGTGATGATGGTCATTGATGGCGGCGGACAGATATACACAAGACTATGGCCTCTTACCCTGACATTTCCTTTTATACTGCTGCTGATGATCACCACTGTGCGTCAGACGCTCCAGACCCTTTTCACGCTTTTTACGGTTCTTTTCTGGGGATGTGTGGTGGCGACGGCCGGACTGCTGACAGGCAGAGCTCTTGACATACCATGGCTCGATCCTGCGGTAAGATCGGTTCTTTTCCTTGCTATGCTCCCTCTCATAAACGCTTACAAGACCACATACCGCGCCATGATAAAACTGACTGAAAAAGGCTGGTCGATCCTTGCTGCGATCCCGGCTCTGCTAAGCTGCTGTTTTTATCTGCTCATAAATATGGACGGCTTCGTACCGCCTGAAGCCATGTACCTGTCCGCAGTGTTCACAGCCCTGCTCGGAATGTGCGTATACGGATTCATATACATATTTTTCAGAAAGCTCCTTGCCGAAAGGATAGACATACAATACAGAGAGCTGCTGGCCTGCCAGGCCGAGGAGCTTGAATTTCGTGCGCGAAGCAATTCCGAAACCGAGCGGAGACTGTCTATTTTTCGCCACGACCTCAAACATTACATAAGCATGATATCCGCACAGATAGAAAAGGGACATCCCGATGCTGCTCTCATTATCATCGAAGACGCAAAATCAAGGTTCTCCGAAGTCCTTGATACCGGGGAGGACAAAAAATGACTCCTCTCCTGATTTTACAGATAACAGATGTCTTTCTGGCTCAGATATTTATGGGCGCATATGTGTACCTTCTGACAGATTTCAGGTCTCCTGCCGGAAAATGGCGCGCCCTGTGGTTTGCTGCGGTATCCCTGATAGTTGCTGTAAACATTGCCGTAATAATTTCCTTCGGATATTATGAAGCATATCGCAAGATATGGGGCCTTACTCTTACACTGCCTTATATAGCAGTTTCTTTTCTGGTCTCTTCTTTAAGGAGGCTGAACGTCATGTTCAACCTGTTCACTGTCATGTTTATCGCTGCCTCCAGCCTCGTTACAGGGGCAGCGGCGTACAGACTCACCGGAGAGCCGTGGACCTATCTGCCGGCTCACATATTATGCCTTGCCGCAGGCCTCTTCATGGTGCTTCGCCTCAGACAGCCCTTTCTCAAAGCTTCCGAGCTGCTGAAAAAAAGCTGGGCTCTGTTATGCTGCATCCCCATGCTCATAGTTGCCATATGTATCATATGTATAGGCCGTATCTCTTCCGGAGACAGCCTGCTGTTCCTGATCCTGGCATATATCATAATTGCCGCGGGCTGCTTCATATACTGCATCATATATCGTTTTTTTATCAATGTACTGGAAGAGCAGGACACGATATATCATGAAAACATACTCAGGCTGCGCAAGAAAAATGCCGAAAACCGCCTGAAGGCCGCCGCAGAAAGCAGAGAGCTCCTGTCAAGATGCAGGGATATCGTCCTTTCATCCATATACAGCCTGGAAAAAGAAGCCTCTTCGGGCCTTGAGATCGATGAGTCTCTGATGCGGCTTTCCAGAGCCGCTGACTCACTGGCCGGCTTACGCCTCCGTTCATACTGCCGTCAGCCTGCCGTGAATACCGTACTTGACGAATACGCCCGCAGAGCTGCCGAAGAAAATATCTCCATGTCCGTAGAAGCCGATCTTTCTCAGGACTTTGACGTGAACGAAACTCAGCTTGCCGTGGTCCTCTCCAATGCGCTGAGCAACGCCCTCGAAGCATGTATGGAGCTGTCTGAAAAGGAGCCCCGCGACATCAGCGTACGCCTGACATCCCGCGGAGGACAGGTCGCAGCTGAGATAAGCAATACCTGCGGCAGCGCGGTCGTCTTTGACGAAGATCATATGCCGGTGTCCGTCAGAGGCAGAGGCCACGGCATAGGTGTAAAAAGCATGAGCTCCTTTGCCCGCGATAACGGCGGTACTCTGGATTTCTCACAGGACAACGGCCGCTTCACGATACGTCTTCTCGTATAAAGCGCAAAAAAACTGCAGGCTTCTGTAACAAAACGCCTGCAGTGAATCCTCTGGCACCCCTACCCGGAATCGAACCAGGAACTAACCCTTAGGAGGGGCTTGTTATATCCATTTAACTATAGGGGCCCGCTGATTTTGAATTTGTCCCGTCCGCTCAGTTCGCCGGACTTTGTATATGATACCACAACAGGCACCGGCTTTTCAAGTCTAAGTATAAATTTGTCCGGTATTTACCTGTTAAAACGAAATCCTGCGCCCTCCTCCTTATCATACGGACTGTTTTTATAACTGTATAATTGATTCCCTCCGACAGGCATCATATAATTATGTAAGGAAAGTACAAAAGGAGGTACAAACATGAACAGAATCGCTCTTAAAGGCGGCCTTCTCATAGACGGCACAGGCGCGCCGCCGGTAAAGGACAGCCTCATCCTCATTGAAGGCCGGACCCTGGCATACGCGGGAGGTCCTATGGAGATCCCGGGCGGATACGAGATAATGGATATAAGCGGCAAAACAGTCATGCCCGGGCTTATAGACGTGCATCTGCATTTTTCGGGAAACCTTACAGACAATGATACGGACTGGGTCATGGAGGACGTTATACAGAAGGCTGTAGTTGCCGTTCAGCAGGCTCATGAATGCCTGGAATCCGGCCTCACCACCGTAGGGGAGATATCCAGGTTCGGTATACACATCCGCAACATGATCGACAGGGGCATCATGAAAGGGCCCCGCATAGTTGCAACGGGACGCGGCTTCTGCGCAACTGCGGGACACGGCGACTCTCATCTTGTATCTCGGGAAATGAACATGGCCTCTCATCCCTGGGCCGAATGCGCCGACGGACCATGGGAGCTGAGAAAAGCCGTCAGAAGGCGGCTCAGAGAAGAACCTGATGCCATAAAGATATGGGCAACGGGCGGCAACATATGGAGATGGGAGACAGCGGCTGACCAGCATTACTCCATGGAGGAGATACAGGCAGTGGCTGATGAATGCAGGATGAGGCACATACCTCTCTGGTCTCACTGCTTCGGCAGCGCTTACAATTCCGTCATGGCGGGCGCTGACATGATAATCCACGGCATGCTCCTTGACGATAAAACCCTTGATATAATGGCGGAAAAGGGTATAAGCCTCTGTCCGACCATCAGCTTCCTTCCTGCATGGTTCACCACATATCCGCCTACATATGATCCCGCTCTCCACGACAGCTACGAGGGGCAGACCGTAACGGAAAAGGAGCTGGCCCGCATATACGACAACCTGCGCAAGGCCTTCGAGAAGGGCATCCTCGTCACCATAGGCTCCGATTCATTCAACTCCGACATGACGCCTTACGGCGAGACTGCCATAAAGGAAATACACGACTTCGTTACAAAGGTGGGGATCTCCGAGGCGGACACCATAAAAGCCGCCACTCTGAACGGCGCGAAGGCTCTTGGCGTCGATGAGATCACCGGTTCGCTGGAAGCCGGGAAATCAGCGGATCTTCTCGTTCTCGACAAAAACCCTCTCGACGATATAAAGAACATATCAACATCATCTATGAACATAATAATGAAGGAAGGAGAAACGGTCCTCCGCCCTTAGAGGCGGCGGGACCTTTTCCTTCCATCTGAAAAATCTCATAAATTTTTCAGATCCACTGTCTTTTTTCTCATCTCATACGTTATACATATCAGACGTCGCAAAATCACGGATATCCTGACAACGAAAGGAGCTTTATGTGGATCCGGAATTTCTTCTCATAAAAAGAATGAAGCAGGGTGATGAAAAGGCCTTTGACATATTCGTACGAAAGTATTATGACGATATACTGGCCTACTGCGGCCACCATCTGCGCGGCAGACAGCAGGCGGAGGATATGACTCAGGAAACGTTTCTCCGTTTTTTCTCAGGTCTTGCGGACTATCGTTATATGGGCAAGACGAAAAACTACCTTTACACGATCGCCGGCAATCTGTGCAGAGATATTTACAGAAAAAAAGAAGAGCTTCCGGGCATTGACGAGACTGTTGCAGGAGCGCCGCATGAATACGCCGCCTCTTATCGGGATCACGAAGGGGACAGGCTCGAAAGCCTTAAAGCGGCTGTGGACATGCTTCCTCCCGAACTCAGGGAAGTCGTGATACTTCACTATTTTCAGGATCTTAAGATAAAGGATACTGCAAAAGTCCTGGGTATAACCGTTTCTCTCACAAAATACCGGCTTGGTAAGGCACGGGAAAATCTCAGAAAATCCATGGAAAAGGAGGAGGAATGATGGATATCGAAAAAATGCTCGTACACCTCGGAGATGCGCAGCGCATAAGCTCAAGAGAGGAAATGATAAAGAGGACCGTAAAAAGCTCAGAGGAGGTTTTCTTCAAAAACGAGGAGAACAGGCTCCTCAGATGGGGAGAGTTTCTCCTGAGTCAGGCATGGCTCATACAAAAGCGCTGGTGGCTTCTGCAGATGGGGCTTCTGATGCTTCTCTGGTCTTGCCTGCCTGTGGCTTCGGAGTCCGATTCACTGAAAAGAATCATGGGCATCGCCGCATGTGCCTTCGTGATACTCATGATCCCTGAGCTTTGGAAAAACCGGGCAAGCGGCTCAATGGAAATAGAAGCATCCGCCTACTATTCCCTAAGGAGAGTATACGCGGCCAGGATGCTGCTTTTCGGCATGGCTGACATAATACTGGCAGCCTCCTTCTGCACCGTGGCATCAGTCACTATCCACGTTGCTTTATATGATATGCTGACGCAGTTTTTGTTTCCGATGGCAGTGACCGCCTGTATATGCTTTGCTCTGCTTTCCAGCATCCGGGGTTTCAGCGAGACTGCCGCTGTCGTCATGTGCATCCTGTGGAGCGGTATCTGGCTGCTGCTGACACTGAACGACGATATATTCGAAGCCGTCTCACCGCCTATATGGGCAGTTCTCTTTATGGCCGCGGCCGCTCTGCTTGGTCTTGCCCTGTACAGAGCCGTCGCATCCTGCAATAAATATCTGGAGGTGAAAACAAGTGGAACTGAATATAAACAGACTTACTAAACGCTTCGGCGGTCTCACGGCCGTAAACTCCGTTTCCCTTTCAATGACAAAGGGCGTTTACGGCCTGCTTGGTGAAAACGGAGCAGGCAAGACCACTCTCATGCGTATGCTCTGCACACTGATGCGTCCTACTGAGGGTAATATAAACCTTGATGGGAAAGATATATTCAAAATGGATTCGGAATACAGAGCCCTTCTGGGATATCTTCCTCAGGAATTCGGCTTTTACCCTGACTTTACGGTAACGGATTATCTTATGTATATCAGCTCTGTCAAAGGGCTGCGCCCTGTCGTGGCCCATAAGCGCGTCAGGGATCTTATAAAAGCCACCGGCCTTTCGAACGTCTCTTTCAGAAAAATGAAAAAGCTGTCCGGCGGCATGAAGCGCCGCGTCGGTATCGCCCAGGCTATGCTGAACGATCCCTGCATACTTATACTTGACGAGCCTACGGCAGGACTTGATCCCAACGAAAGGATAAGGTTCCGAAACCTCATAAGCGAAAT
The DNA here is from genome assembly GCA_963929955.1 of Bacillota bacterium. Lineage (GTDB taxonomy): Bacteria > Bacillota > Clostridia > Peptostreptococcales > Anaerovoracaceae > Lentihominibacter. The sequence goes on along the minus strand of CAWVKQ010000094.1, from coordinate 6,619 downwards.
CTCAGGCGACAGGATCGTCCTGCTTTCCACTCATATCGTGTCTGACGTGGAATATATCGCCAACGAGATCCTTCTCATGAAAAAAGGCAGCATAATACAGGAGGGCACCACCGAACAGCTTATCGCTTCCATGCCTCAGCGCGTATGGAGATGCTCTGTTGAGAAATCATTCGTTCCTTCCTTATCGGGAAGGTACCGCATATCCAACGTCAGATCAGAAGGGAGCCGCGCGGAGATGCGCATCCTCTCACCAGAGCTTCCTGTTCCCGGAGCCGTTGAGACAGAGCCTGTGCTTGAAGACGTGTTTTTATATTATTTCGGTGAAAAGGCTGGTGATGAAGATGCTCTTATTTGAGATAAAAAAAATATTTTTAAAGCCTCTCAGCAGGTTCGTGCTGCTGGCGCTTGCCGCTGTGCTTGTATTCTGTACCTTTATGACTGTAAAGGATGTGCGTTATGTGGATGCCCAGGGAGAAACTTCCACCGGCCCGGGAGCCGCAAGATCGCTTTATGAGGACATGTCCGAATGGTCCGGTTACATAACTCCGGAGGTTCTGGCCAGAGTCGTGGAGGAAAACAACAGGATAAACTCCACTCCGCAGGCTCTTTCGGAGGACATCACCGAAAACGACAAGGCCTATTCCATGACCCAGGGCTATTCCGACATAAGGGAATATATCAACCAGGCCTTCAGAGGGCAAGACGGCTACGACTATTATATCATCAACAGCGTATCTCCCGATGAGGCCGGACAGATATACGAAAGGCGTATCTCCAATCTGGAGGATTACCTGAACTCCCCTGATGCAGGAAGACTGTCTCAGGAGAAAAAAGACTTCCTTATCGGGCAGTACAAGGCTCTCGAGACCCCGTTCTATTACGAACCCGCCATAGGCTGGAACGCTCTTCTCGATACCGGCTACATGCCTACCCTTATCATGATGACTGTACTGGTGATCGGTTTTCTCGTATCCGGTATCTTTTCCGGAGAATTCCAGATGAGATCCGATGCCATACTGTTCTCATCAAAGCTTGGCAGAAGCAAAGCTGTCATCGCCAAGATCGCCGCAGGGCTGATAAGCGGCTCGGCGGTGTACTGGGCATCCGTGCTCATATTTTCGGCTGCTGCCCTTGCTCTTCTCGGAGCAGGCGGAGGCGGCTGCGCCATACAGACAGGCTTCGGATACTGGAGAAGCTTTTACAATGTGACGTTCATCCAGGAATATCTTATTACCGTACTGGGAGGCTACGCAGGCGCTCTGTTTATCATGACAGTCGCCATGGCAGTGTCGGCTCTTTCCCGCTCCACAGTACTTTCCGTAACTGTGCCTTTTGCACTGGTGGCGCTGCCCTTCTTCATAGGCAGGATAGATCTCCTTTCCCATATTACGGCTCTGTTTCCGGATCAGCTCCTCCAGATAAGCGCCATTACGGACGACATCTCGCTTATCTACGAAATCGGCGGCAAAGTTTTCGGATCCATACCGATACTGTTTGTGCTTTACGGGCTCATGTTCTTTGTGCTTGTACCCCTGCTCTACAGGATATACAGCAGAGCGGAGATCAGATAGCTTTGAACTTTCGTCTTTTGCCGAAAAAAATCCCGCGTCCTTTACAGGCTCGCGGGATTTTTGAAATATCATCTTATTTCTCCTCTTTTGAACGCCATCATCATGGCGTTCGTCAGGCTGAGGTCATTGGGCTTTACCGGCATCTCTTCTCTTCTGAACCACTGCGCCTCGGAAAGCTCGTCCTGGTCGAGAACGATATCCTCCTGTCCGTCCAGGCGGCAGAAAAATCCCATAAGGAGCGTATCGGAAAATGACCATGGCTGGCTCTTAAAGTACATGATATCGCTCACTTCAAGGCCCACCTCTTCCATGACCTCACGGCGCACCGTTTCCTCTATTGTCTCTCCCACTTCGCTGAATCCGGCCAGCAGGGCGTAATCTCTGTAATCGCGCCCCGCGTATTTGGACATAAGTATACTGTCGCCGTGGATCACTCCTATTATAACTGCCGGACATATTTTCGGGAACTCCATCAGGCCGCATTCCGGGCATCGCATCATGCGTTCCTTCCCGTCGTGCTCCATCGCATGTCCGCATCTTCCGCAGAATCGGCGGCTTTCATACCACTGAGACATCTGCCAGCCTGTGATACCGGCAAAGCTCAGATGCTTCGGCGCAGCATCCCGGAATATATTTATATTTTCCCCGGCAAACCCTTCTTTTTCAAGGGCGCTACCGTTCATCCCGCTTTGCGTATAAAACTTCATGCCGTCAATGGCAAAAAGATATATCGCTCCCTCATAGAGCTTATCCCTATCCTCTTCCCATGCTTTCTCCGCTTCGCGAAATGTGGGGAACCTTATTCCCTCCTCCTCTTTTTTCAGAAACGCTTTTTTCCCTTCATAACAGAGAAGGAAATCTTCTTTTTCCGGCTTTCCGGGCCTGTATGTATTATCGTATCGATATGGCTGTATGTCCTGGATCATCTTATTTCCTCGCTTTCGATTTTTTTGTGACTGTGTCTGATGTTGATCGCCTCATATATGTTACCACATCATTTCCGATACGGCTCGCATATTTTTATTTTTTTGCTTTTTATCTGCTTTCTATATACAAAATTCAGCAACAGGGTGTATAATCTTGTCCAGATAATACGACACTATAATGAAGCAGGGTATCTGATATGAACAGGCTTACGGACAGACAAAAGGGCGCTCTGCTGATGTGCGCCTCGGCTCTTCTTTTTTCCGCCATGCAGATAGCGATAAATCTTGCCGGCAGATCTGTTCCTCTCATGGAGCAGATATTTTTCAGAAACATCATCAGCCTTATCATCAGCTTTATAATAATCAGAAAATCGGGAGGACTGCTCTTCGGAGAGAAGAAGCATCAGCCTCTTCTTTTTACGCGCTCCGCATTCGGCTTTATAGGCCTCTTGTTCATGTTTTACGCTTCAGCCAACGCCAACCAGGGCGATGTGAGCACTCTTTTCAAGCTCTCTCCGTTTATGATAACTCTCTGGGCCGCCATATTTCTCAAGGAAAAGATACAGAAGGTGCAGATACCAGCTCTTCTCATAGCCTTTGCCGGCGCTGCCCTTGTAGCTAACCCGGCCTTTAACTCAAATCTGTTTCCTCTTTTCATGGCACTTTTATGCGCCCTTTTTTCCAGCGTTTCCTACACTCTGCTGGCATACTTCAAAAATAAGGTGGACGGTATGACTATCATAATGCACTTTTCCACATTCTGCGTAGTCGTGTGCCTGCCTTTTATGCTGCATGATTTTTCCCTTCCCACAGGACGGGAATTTTTCCTCCTCATGCTTATCGGTATCTTCGGAGGCTTCGGCCAGATCGCCCTCACCTATTCCTACAGGATGGCGCCTGCCGCCGAGATAAGCATATACAATTATTCAGGCATAGTGTTTTCCATTATCCTGGGCTACATCTTCCTGGGCGAGGTTCTGGATCTCAGCTCCTTTATAGGCTGCGGCCTTGTAATAGCAGCCGCCGTCATAACCTATATGTTCTCCGGCAGCTCCGGAAAGCCTTCTGAGAGCTCTTAACTTCTCCCTGCTCTTTGTCACATGATCTGAATTTGTAAAATCACTTGAAACAGCTTCCGGCCTTATAACCGGCATACAGAAAAAGAGCGCCTTCAGCGTACATGCCGCCGGGCGCTCTCTTTCTATCTCTTACAACGCTTCTCGCTTACCTCCTACTCTTCCGGCTTTTATCTCTTCAAGAAGTTTTGGTATCTTCTTTTCAAGATTGCTGAATGATATGAGGATTATTATAATAGCAAAGAATATAAACGGAACATATACGTATATTCCTTTAAGCGCTACTTCCGTAGCTGCACTCTGAACCTCCAGCGTTCCGTCAAAGCCTGTGGCCGCTGTTACCCATCCGAATATGGCAAGCGCTATACCACCATTGAACTTCTGCCCAAGAGTACAGGCCGCGTATCCAATGCCTTCGGCTCTGATTCCCGATTTCCAGTGGCTGTACTCAATAGAGTCCGCAATAGTTGCCGTAAGTGTTCCAAATATAGGAGCTATTCCCATGCCTCTTATTACACCTGCCACAACTGCCAGAGTTACGTTTACCGGATTTATAACTATCAATATCTGTGCAAGTATGGATACTGCAGCGCCTACTATCATCATATTTCTCTTTGTCATCCTCTTTGCCATGATCGGTGTTATGGTAACGAGGCCTACGAGGATGCCGACCTTCTCCGATGTAAGTATCGGGCTGGAAAGAGATACGTTGCCAAGCATATATTGACAATAATACGATGTGACCGAGCCGGAAAATGTCATATAATATATACACATACCCCATACGAAAAGGATGATCCACCAATACTTATTGGTAACAAATGATTTCACAGCTGTAAAGAACGGTGTCTTTTCCTCAGAGTCAGCGCCGAATGCCTCAGGAGGCAGCTCTTTTGTAAGCTTGAAGCAAAGAAAATTGCATACAAGCATTAACAGAGCCTCTGCCCCTATGACCATTATCCATGCTTTTTGATCACCGCCTGCCGCGACTGCCGCCGGTATTGTCACCGCTGTTATGATTATCTCCATGGAGGATGCTCCGAACTGTCTCCACATATTGAGAGACGTCCTCTCCTTGGAATCTCTTGTCATAAGGGATGTAAGAGCTGTAATGGCTATAGTGCTCATAGTGTATACTATCGTATTTGCAAAATTATATGTAAGGAATATATACACGTATTTGAGCATGTCCGATCCGGATGCCGGGACCGTATAGAGCAGTACCATGGCAGCAGAATAAGGTATTGTCATCCTCAGTATCCAAGCTCTCGCCTTACCATGTTTTGACTTTGTCCTCTCTACTACAACTCCGCCGATCGCATCGCTGATACCGTCAAGCACGCGGCTTACAAGCATTATTGTAGATACTGCCGCAAGTCCTATTCCCAGAACATTTGTATAAAAGTATGTCAGAGTGACAGCCAGCAGGACGTTCATGGTGGTAAGCGGAAATCCGCCTATAAGATATCCCACCTTATTTTTCATTCCAAGTTTTGAATTTAAATTATTTTCCATAATTTCCCTCGTCTTTTCCAAAGCGCTACTTATCTCTGTACTTCTTGTTAAACTCATCAACCGGCATCGTTGTCATTCCTTTTTCATTGGAAACCAGCTTGTGTTCTCCCGTAAGTACCTTCATGTCGATATCAGCGCTCGGATATCCCGCTATAAGAACGGCCAAAGCTCCGATTCCATAGTCTCCTGTCTGCACTACTGCAGTGCATCTGTTTCTCAAATCATAAAATTCAGGGGCATAATTGATCTCTCTGATCTTCTCTTCACCAAATACGTCCTCAAGCACTCCATACACATCTTCGTTCACCATCTTTGTGCCAAAAGGGACTATGCACCCTTCAAAGTCTCCTGCTTCAGCCAGAGTCCTTACTACGCCCTCAAAGGAAGGCTCGCCTGTTACTGCCCCCAGGTCTATTAATTCAACGCTGGGATCCAGAGGATACATGGCCTTTTCGCTCACTCCGCTTCCGGCATCGGCTATGAATATCATCTCACCGTGTCTCAATGTTGCCACTACAGCGGCCAGTCTCTGATTAAGTATTCTTCTTTTTTCCATTTTATTTTCTCCTCTCTTCTATGAATATCCCGATAACTACAGATAGCAATTATAAAAAGCTGCCACTGTATCTGTTACTGTAATTGTAAAATCAGGCCTCTCTGATTCCAGTCCCATATCATGATCCATATCCTGTACGCACAGGCTTTGGATGCCTGTATTCTCCCTTAGCCACTTATATGTCTCCTTGGATATGGACGAGTCGCTGTCTCCGTAGATCATAAGCCCTCTTCTTCCGCTGCTTATGTATTGCCTGATCTCATCTCCGGTCTCGGAAGCATCTACCTGATCAAAGAAATCCTTCGACATATAAAACTCGTGCCCAAACACTTCTGTAGCAGCTTCGTTGAGAACTTCACCTTTTTTCAGGGCTACTTCTCTGAGGCCTTTGTAATCCAGCCCGACCTGAACTGCATTCATAATGCTTCTGCCTCCATTATCTCCGGCCGGATTCAAAAGCACTGCATTTTTTATCTCAGGATGTTCCAGCAGAAATACCGAGCCTATCTTCGCTCCCATGCTCCACCCTAGAAATCCTACACGGCATGGATCAAACCCGTATTTCTCCATACAGTATCTGTACCCGTCTTCGAGATCACCCCTGCATTTTTCAAGGGTGTAATTTCTAAAATCATCTGCTGAATCACCGTTACCCGGCATATCAACACGAATCGTCCCTATGCCGAGTTCATAAAGCCTTGCCGCTATACTGTCAAACCCTCTCTCCTCTTCGGTAGCGCCATAATAAAATCCCCACTCATCTTTGGTCCCGAGAAATCCGTGCACCATTACAACTACCGGTACTTTACCGCCGTCTGGCGCCTCCGGGATCGTTGCTCCTACAGGTATTTCTGTACCCTTGTCTCTGGAGGCGGTAATATTTATATATAAACTGTACCCATAAAACTGGACACAGAATTTGGGATACAGCTTGAAGGAAAATGAGTTTTAATCCACCTCCAAGCAGTAAAATAC
>CAWVKQ010000093.1:0-3422 GCA_963929955.1 Bacillota bacterium | reverse complement strand
GGCCTTGGCGGAATAGGCAGACGCGCACGTTTGAGGGGCGTGTGGGAGACCGTACCGGTTCAAGTCCGGTAGGCCGCACCAGAATATATGATCCGAACCTTTTTTCAACAGGAGAGTGGTTCGGATCATTTTTTTAAGAGAACGGCAAACCGGTGCTATATGCAAAATTATATATGGCAAAGGGAGCTGCGTTTTGATATAATTTATTATTGAGGTAAAAAGTATGATATATAACAATGTTTTGGAAGCAATAGGAAATACCCCCATGATAAGGCTCTCAAGGATGGTCGATTCTGACAGCGCTCAGATACTTGTAAAGTTTGAGGGACTCAACATAGGGGGATCCATAAAGACGAGAACCGCCTTCAATATGATAAGAGAGGCGGAAAAGCAGGGCAGGATACATAAGGATACCATAATAGTGGAACCGACAAGCGGGAATCAGGGCATAGGTCTGGCTCTCGTGGGAGCTGTGCGCGGATATGCCACCAAGATCATAATGCCTGACTCCGTAAGCGAGGAGAGGCGGAAGCTGGTGGAGCACTACGGTGCTGAGGTAATACTGGTTCACGATGCTGGAAACATCGGCGAATGTATAGAAGCCTGCCTTGAGATGGCCATGGATATGCAGAGAAAAGATGAAAGGGTCTTCGTTCCTCAGCAGTTTGAGAATCCCGCCAATACGAACATACAGAGGGAACAGACGGGTCAGGAGATACTGAGACAGGTAGACGGTCCTATACACGGCTTTTGTTCGGGCATAGGAACAGGCGGGACAATAACAGGCATAGGAGAGGCAATAAAGGCGGAAAATCCGGATGTGGAGATATGGGCAGTCGAGCCTGAGCACGCCGCGATACTTTCCGGAGGATCCATAGGGACGCATCTGCAGATGGGTATAGGCGACGGAGTAGTGCCGGCAATACTCAATCAGGACATATACGACGACATATGTATAGTCAAGGACGAGGAGGCTATAGGGGTATCGCAGGATCTGGCCTCAAAGGAAGGCATAATGTGCGGCATATCAAGCGGCACAAACGTGGCCGCGGCCATGAAGCTGGCAAGAAAGCTGGGAAAGGGAAAAACAGTCGTAACTGTTCTTCCGGATACCGCAGAGAGATATTTTTCGACGCCGCTGTTTGGGCAGAAGTGATCGGGGCAGGAGATATATATGGAAAATGATAAAAACAGCAGGAAGCGCGGGAGTATAAATCCCGCGGTTGCTGTGAAAGGACTTATTATAGGAGGGACGATGCTGGTGCCGGGAGTCAGCGGAGGCTCCATGGCAATAATACTGGGTATATATGACGAGCTGGTATCGTCGGTAAGCTCGTTTATGAAGAGCAAGAGGAAGCATTTCCTTTTTCTTCTTGTATTCGGCGTGAGCGGACTTGTGGGGATGTTCCTCTTTTCAAAGCCGCTGCTCAGGCTCATAGAAGCATATCCCATGCCTATGCTGTATTTTTTCATGGGCGCTGTTGCGGGAGGCGTGCCGCTTATATTCAAGCAGTCGCAGCTCAAGAGATTTTCCGTAAGAGGGCTGTTTTACGTGCTGCTGGGGCTTGCCATAGTGCTGGGGCTGGCAGTTATTCCGGTGTCGGGGGGCCAGTCTGCCATGGATGCGGATCTCAAGGGGATCCTTTATCTTGCTCTTGCGGGATTCATCGCTGCGGTGGCGCTTGTGCTTCCGGGAATAAGCGTATCGTATCTTTTGCTTGTGATGGGGCTTTACGATGAGCTTATGAGGGCCATAAGTCAGTTTTACATGCCGTTTCTCATTCCTCTGGGAGTAGGGCTCATACTGGGGATAATACTCACTACGAAGATTTTGGAAAAGGCAATGAATTCATATCCGCAGCCTACGTATCTCATAATACTGGGATTCGTACTCGGATCAATGGGAGAGGTTTTTCCGGGCATACCGACAGGTATAGAGATACCTGTATGCGCGTGTACGCTGCTGGCGGGATTCGGCTGCATAATGCTGCTGTCATACAGAGAAGCAAAGAATCAATAAAAAGGGGAATAAGATCAGAGAGTCAGGGTGTAAATTAAAGGCTGGTAAAAAAGCAAAGATTCCGTATCGTCGGGATCCTCATAGTTACATCTGTGGGAAGGCTTATACATTCAATGTGCGTATACAGCTTTATGGGTATATTTTTTCCTGAAGCAGGCTACGGCATCGCAAACGCATTCAACGGGTTTTTCAAAACAGAGTCCATAATACTTCTCATAGTCCAGGATGCAGTCGTACTGGTATGCTATATGCTGCAGAGGTCGGAACGGTTCAGGCAGTTCGGAAGGAGGATAAGCCTGTCGGATCAGCACAGAGTAATGGCGGGCGGAAACAGAAAGCTCATAGCAGTGGTCGCCGTACTGTCGCTCGCCGCTTCGTTCTGTATCGCCGGATATTTTATAGACAGGATAGAGAGCGTAATGTCGTGGCACGGTATAGAGATGAACGAAACCACTTCCTATGATATAGTACACCTGCAGATCCAGTTCCTCATGGGAGTGATATCGCTTTTTGCCATCATAATGCTTATAGCGCTGCTTTGGACGAAAAATTTCAACTATCTCTATTACGAGGCCAGACTTGACGGGCTTACGGGACTTCCGGGCAGGAGTCAGTTTTTCATGCAGGGAGAAAACATGATAAGAAATATGAAATGCGAAGAGGGAAAGACAGGCTGCTTCGCTATCCTTGATGTGGACAGATTCAAGGAGATAAACGACAGGTACGGGCACCCGGAAGGAGACAGGGTGCTCGGCGAGGTGGCTGATGCGCTTAAGGAAACAATGGGGAGGAGCGGTATAGTCGGACGTCTCGGAGGAGATGAATTCGTCGCGCTCGTATGTCATCCGATGGAAAAAGAGCAGACAGACGGGCTGCTTGAAGAGCTGCGAAACAGGATCAGTGAAATAACGGTCGACGGAAGGAGCGTGTCATGCAGCATGGGATGGGTACCGGTAAGAGAAGAAAGCGATATGGAGAGCCTCTATAAAAGCGCTGACAGCCTGTTATACGAGGAAAAGAAGCGGGGGGGGGTACGCGCAGCAGAGCGTGATTCTGCCTCCTAGAATCAGATCTGTGCTGATAAGGCAGTAAAAATGTAGAGAAGATGGTGTAAACCGATATGTGTCGGGTTGCGCTATTTTCTTTTGTGGGGCGTATAAGCCCCACAGAAAAATGTGCCCGCCAATATAGGCGGGCACACTTTCAATACTAAAAATATAATTGGCATTCTTAAATACAGCGAACGCATACATATCGGTTGAATAATTCGTCAAAAAGTGTTATAATAAAGTATTACATTATGGATTTTGCCGTTTATCGGGAGGTTATATGCTATGGCAATCAGCTATAAAAAGCTATGGAAACTACTGATAGATAAAGACATGAAGAAAAAAGATCTGGA
>CAWVKQ010000092.1:0-15629 GCA_963929955.1 Bacillota bacterium | reverse complement strand
ACGTTGTTTTTTTCTACCCCATTGACGCGAAGTACCCCTGCCTTTGTGTCAAGTTCAAAGGTTTCCAGAGTTTCAATCCTCATTTTTCTCACCTCCTCCTCCTATTCACCTGTCTGTTCGAAAAGGTAATCCATTTTGCAATTAATGGCGGTTTTGTGAATCTAATTCACTTCATTTCGTAAAAAAAATTTCATCTCTCTCCGCATTTGACAATCTTAAAGTCTCAGATATTCCCATTATCTCTGACGCCTTGAAATCGCTATTTCCACTCAACTTGTTATACAGCGTTTCCCTGCTCATTCCCGATTTTTCGGCAATAGCAACCATAGTCATACCCGAATCTTTAATTTTTTTATTGAGCAAATTTAATTCAACCACTCTCTCACCTCCTTGTGTGATTTTAATTCACACTCATAATATATCACCCTGGTGAATCTTTGTCAACATTTTTTCATATTTTTGTTGAAATATTTTCACGCATGTGATATATTGTCTTCAAGAAGGGCGGATATACAGATGATAGATTTATATAAAAACATAAAACAATTGAGAGAAACACAAGGTATGTCGCAAGACGACCTAGCCAAATTGACGGGATACACAAATCGTTCATCCATTGCAAAAATCGAAAAGGGTGAAGTTGATTTGCCCCGCAGCAAAATAATTGCGTTCGCAAAAGCTTTGAAAACATCGCCTATGGCGCTCATGGGATGGGAAAAAGAACCCTCTAACGTCGAACATGTTCATGTGGGTAAAACCATTCGTATCCCCGTATATGGGCGCATTCCTGCGGGCGTGCCGTTAGAGGCGGTTGAAGAAATAGAAGATTATATTGATGTAGATGTTGAGACTGCAAATGGCAAAGAATTATTGGCTTTGAAAGTAGTAGGCAATAGCATGTCCCCTAAATATCTTGACGGCGATTATGTACTGATACAGCGACAGCCAGACTGCGAAAGCGGCCAAGATTGCGCTGTAAGGGTGAACGGCTGTGACGTTACGTTGAAGAGAGTCATTAAACAGACCGACGGCATCATGCTTCAACCAATAAACCCAGAATATGAGCCGAAGAAGTATGACTATACGGATGAGTTTAATCCTGTGTATATAATAGGTGTTGTGATCGAATTAAGAAGAAAGATATGAGGAGAAGTATGATGGAATTTAATGAGAAGTTGAACGAATTATCAGAACGAGTTACAAGCCTAAAAGATTCTATAACAACCGAGGAAGCCACGAAAACATCGATGATTATGCCTTTCTTCCAGTTACTTGGATATGACATTTTCAACCCGCTTGAATTTGTCCCTGAATTTACAGCAGATGTGGGCATAAAGAAAGGCGAAAAGGTCGACTATGCAATCCTTATAGATGGCGTTCCTCTCATATTAGTAGAGTGCAAGAGTTGCAACACGAAGCTCGATAAGCACGGCTCGCAGCTCTTTAGGTATTTTGGCACTACAGATGCAAAGTTTGGCATACTTACAAACGGCATAATCTATAAGTTCTATACTGACCTTGAAACACCAAACAAAATGGACTCCGCTCCGTTCCTTACTGTTGACATTACAAACTTAAATGACCGAGACATTACTGAAATCAGCAAATTCACAAAAGAGGTTATCGACGTTGACAGCATAGTAAATTCTGCGGAAGCCCTTAAATACAGTCGCCTTATAAAAGACTGGTTTGAAGCGGAGATCAATTCTCCTTCGCCTGATTTTGTCAGATATGTCCTTAATGGAATATACGATGGCGTCAAGAATCAAAAAGTCGTTGAAAAATTCACGCCTGTTGTAAAACGTGCGATACAGCAATATATAAGCGACCTTATGAATAGTAAACTGAAGATTGCACTAAAAAACGAAGCGGAAGAAGAAAGGCAAGCTGAAGAGGAACAGGAACAAGAGCTTTCGCACGAAGATAAGATCAACACTACCATTGGAGAACTCGAGGCATACGCTGTTGTAAAAGCCATATTGAGAAAGGTCGTAGACGGAGACAGGATTGCATATAGAGACACCGAAAGCTACTTCGGTATACTGCTTGATGATAACAACAGAAGATGGATCTGCCGAATATATTTACTGCCATCCGTAAAGTATATAACCGTTGCAGATGCGAATAAAAACCCAATTAGATACGATATTGATAGTATCGATGATATCTATAAATACGCCGATGAAATCATAGCCTCCTGCAAACGGTATGTGTGAGGATGGGGTTAAACCGCAAATTAGTACCTGTTTTTATGCACGTGGCAATATTTTTTCGAAAAATAGAAAATTTTGTATATTATATGGAACATTTTCGCCACATTTTACAGCAAAAAAGTTAATATATGACATTGACATTTTCATATGTTTCACATATACTATAGGTGCAGGGAGAAGTCCGCTGCGTAGCTGTGGGCACTGAATTAACGTTTAAGCGACATGTAATGTCGCCAGCCACAGCGACCGCCTATAAGGCGGTTTTTTGCATTTTAGGAGGCTTTATGAATATATATGTATATTCTGACGAATCAGGAGTTTTTGATAAAACACACAATGAATATTATGTGTACGGAGGTTTGATTTTTCTGGACAAAGAATCGCGAGATATCGCAAGCAGAAAATATCTTGCTATAGAAAGGCAAATAGCTCCCAACTATCCACAGGGTTGCGAATTAAAAGCTGCAATAATTGATGGGAAACATAAGCGGAGGCTCTTTGGCGCCACTAATGAGTTTATACGTTTTGGTGGAATAATTGAGCAAAGCAAAGTGAATCCCGGATTTTTTAACCACAAGAAGAGCAAACAGCGTTATTTGGATTATGTATACAAGCTTTCGTTAAAAAATGCATTATTACATTTGCAAAGATATAGTAGCCTCGAATTATGTTCCATTGAGCACATGACAATATATACAGACGAACATACAACTGCAACCAATGGGAAATACGAGCTGCGTGAAGCCATCTACCAAGAATTACATATAGGGACAATAAATTACGAATACAATAAATTTTTTCCACCTATTTTAGACAACCTGCTTACGGTTGACTTAAAATCATGCGACTCAAAAAAGGTAACTTTAGTACGAGCCGCCGATATCGTTGCGAATAGCATATTTCGATCCGTGACCAAGCAAAAAACGATAAATCCAAATATCATAATAAAAAGATTTCCATAAAAACAAAAGCCCCCATCTCTGGGAGCTGATGTATAAGGGCTGTGATGATCACAACCTGATTCGCACTCAAATTGTATCATCTCAGCCCGGATTTTTCAATACCCGGGTATTTTTATACCCTGAACCTAACAACTTTTTGAAAGGTTTTGTTAGGCTTTAAAAGGTTCAAAAATGTTCCAAAAAGTTCAAAGTTGGTTCAAAGATAGTTCAAAGTTGGTTCAAAAAAGGAGATGACGCAATGCCAGGAACAAAACGAAAACGCGGACCCGATAGCTGGCAGCTTGAAGTAACTGTTGGTTCTGACTTTACCGGAAAACCAATCCGGTACAGTAAAACCGTGCACTGCAAATCTTCGGGTGCGGCAGATAAAGAGCTTGCCCTGTTTTATGCCGACTGCGTAAACGGCAAGGTAAACAAATCTACGCCGATAACGGTAGCGGAGCTTGCGGATCAATGGCATGAAGAATATGTACTGCGACACTTAAAGGTAAGCGCCCGGCGCGGCATAGATCCCGCCATAAAGATATGGATCAAGCCACTGCTCGGAAACAAGAAGGTCTCTAAAGTGAAACGGCTCGATGTGCAGAAGTGGGTAAACCATCTTGCGGATCCGCAGGAGCGTACGAACAAGAAAGGCGAAAAAGTCATAAGGCAGCTTTCCCCTAAGACTGTGCGCAACTACTATTCTGCGCTTAGGGGTATGTTTGATTTTGCGGTCGATATGGGGATCGTTGAGGACACTCCATGTAAAAATATCCGCATGCCAAAGAAAGACCATAAAGAGGCTACCTACTTTTCCATAGAAGAAGTAAGCGCCCTCCTAGAAGCCTTGAGTGCCTTGCAGAGCGACGAACTGAAGTTCAAGGTAGCAATTTACCTCGGTCTCTTCGGTGGTCTCAGAAAGGGCGAAATAATGGGGCTAAATAGAGAAGATATCGATTTTGAACGATGCGAGGTATCGATCCGTCGTACGAGGATGATAAAGCCGAAAGAGGGCATCTATGAAGACACACCTAAGACGGACAAGTCCATAAGGACGGTTGCACTGCCTCCGGAAGTAATGGCGGAGATCCGGCGCCTGATCGGCCAACAAAAGGAGCAGAAGCTGCAGCTGCAGAACCAGTACCGTGAATCTCCTGCGCTGCTCCGTAACGACCACGGGGATCCATTATACCCGCAAGTCCTTCAGAGATGGTTCACTCGCTTCCTAGAGAAGAACAGTCTTCCTCATGCCGGCCTGCACTCTTTAAGGCATACACACGCCTCAATGCTCGTGCATTTAGGCACAAATGAGATGCAAGTCAGCTCTAGGTTGGGTCACTCTCAGCTAAGCACGACCTTAAATATATACACTCATTTGTTTGAGGACGCAGACAAAAAAATAGCGGAGGATTTATCGTCGAATTTCTTGAAGGCTCGCTGATTTTGTCGTAAATTTTGTCGTAAAAATAGTGAAATTCGGTGAAATACCGCGAAACGCGTTGAACGCTCAAAGCATTGAAATTTAAACGATTTGAACGATTTTGAAAATCACTGAAATGCCCTCAGAACCAATTCGAGTCCCGTGTCCTCCGCCAGCGAAAACAGAAATGCCCACTGAAAAGGTGGGCGTTTCTGTTTTTTGATGATATAACAGGGCGATCTTTTAAACATATCTTAAGCGTGATCTATATCTGTATTGTTTGATATCTCGTCTGTCAGAGCGGCTATATCTGAAAGGCTGAGATCGTGTATGTCTCTGTGGCCTGTTATTCTGGCAAATGTCCTGAGTTCATCAAAGCAGGCATTAAAGTAATTGGCCACACGCCTTGCTCCCGCCTCCATATCAAAACGCTTTCTCAGCTCCTCGTCCTGGGTTGCTATGCCTGCCGGACAGCGGCCGCTGCCACAGTCTCTGTACTGCTGACATCCTGCAGCCACCATTGCCGCCGATGCCACTGCCACGGCTGTTGCCCCCATTGCTATGGCCTTGGCCGCATCAGAGGATACTCTGAATCCGCCTGTCATTATAAGATCGATGTCACTTCCGGCTTCATCGAGGAACTTTCTCGCTCTGTGAAGCGCAAATACCGTAGGAACACTTGTAGCGTCCCTTATTATTCTGGGACTTGCTCCCGTGGCGCCTCCTCTTCCGTCTATGGTTATGAAATCAGGTTCGGCAAATACGCAGTATTCCATATCCTTTTCTATCTTGCCTGCAGCTATCTTTATACCTATGGGTCTTCCCCCTGAGGATATGCGAAGCTGCTCCACAAGATCCTTAAGATCCTCTTTTGTGTTTATGTCTTCAAACTTTGAAGGGCTTATGATATCCTTTCCCAGAGGTTTTTCCCTTATGGCCGCGATCTCCGGCGTCACCTTGTCAGCAGGAAGATGTCCACCCATGCCGGGCTTTGTTCCCTGCCCGATCTTTATCTCTATGGCGTCTGCTTCAGCCAGGTTTTCAGGAGTAACGCTGTATTTATTGGGAACATATTCAAATATATATCTGTATGCAGCGGCTTTTTCCTCAGGGAGTATACCTCCCTCTCCGCTGCACATGGCTGTACCGGCCGAAGCGCTCCCCATTGCCAGAGCCGTCTTTACCTCCCGCGACAGGGCTCCGAACGACATATGTGAAACGTACATGGGGCCTTCGAGCACCATCGGCTTCTTGGCGTTCTTTCCTATAACGGTCCTTATATTCACCTCAGCATGCTCGTCAAGAGGCGGGGGATTGAGCTGCGCTCCGAGAAGTACTATATCATCCCATCCCGGCATGGGCATTCTGGTACCCATGGCCTCTATTATGGAGCTTCCGCTTCTTGCCATTTCCTGAATGGCATCCATATATCTGTACGAGGCTGCCCCATCTCCCGAGCCTTCGGCGCCTGCCACTGCCGAATGCGGAGCATCACCATTGTCAACCTTCCTGAAAACAGAAGCCGGCTGCCTGCACACAGGGCATTCTTTCAACGCAGAAAATTCCGCGCCCTCTTTTTCCTCATCGTACACGAATCCGCATACTCCGCACTTGTACTTACCCATACTTCCACTCCTTCCCCAAAGGCCCGGAGCCTTTGACATCAATCATACTAATTTATATCCGTTCTGCTCAATATGGCTGCCGGCGTCTTTCTTATGGTCCTGAACACCGGGAACAGCCCAAACAGAAGATTGAATCCGTATATCAGAATAACGCACAGTATCAGAACCGCGGGATTCACCAGGAACAGCTGTGAAAAATATGCCATACCCGAAAGCTTGTGAAGAACATAGGCCATGAATACGAATCCCGGCATACTGGCCATAGTGGTTATGGCAAGTATCTCTCCCATGAACATTCTGTATATGTCTCCCTTTTTTACTCCTATGGCTCTGTATACCCCAACTTCCTTTACACGTGAAAGGAAGGAGGCTCTTATCATCAGGAATATTTCAATGAACGATATCGCCAGTATGACCGCGGCCATTACAAGAGCTGACAGCATTGAAGCCCACATCTCATCTCTGTACTGCTTCTCCGCCTCAGCGTACGAATCCACGACGTTTACGTTCTGTTCCTCAAGGGTGCGAAGAGCTTTCCCCTTGTTTTCAGGACAGAGCGTTATATTGTCCTTTGAATTTATGAGATCGTACTTTACAGTATTGTTATTCACCAGCATAAAATCGCTGTCATAGGCATCCGAATAATATCCTGTAACTGTCAGGTTCTTTCCGTTTACCTTCTTTGAAATGGTCTTGCCTATCTGCATATCCTCTTTGTTTTTCTCGTTTACCAGGACCTGATAGTCTCCTGTAGGCCAGGCTCCCTTTTCAAGCTCCACGTCGCCCTGCTTCAATGTATAATCTATGAGTTCACTGAAGCTGTCGGCATCAGCTGCTCCTTCGTCATCTCCCGTATAATATCCGTCTTCGCCTCTGCTGTTTGCCAGAAGATTTATGAATATGCTTCTGTCCGCATATATGCACGGACTTTTCCTGTCCGTTATCCCTACTATCGTCATATCCGGCATATTCTCCACGGTTACTGTTTCCTGAAGAAAATCCGCAGGCTTCGCGAAGCCCGCCATCTTTGTATCCTGATCCTCTATGACCGATTTCAGTACCATCCTGTCAACTGCTATCTCTCCGCTGTTCTCAGGCAGCCTCCCGTAAACGATATGGTCTCCTGAAAGTTCTCCCGCATCGGAGAGCGATCCCTCTATGATCGCACCTCCCTGCTGGGTCTGGAGATAATCATCATATCTCATGGAAAACGATACTCTGCTGTCTCCCGGCATCACGTATTTATAATCTCCGCTCTGCTCGTACTCCAGGTACTGGGAGACCTCCGGATTTTTATCTATCACAGACAGGTAGGACTTGTCCGTCGTAACGAATTCATCATCGGTAACATTCATGACTCCGAATATATTGCTGACTGCATACGTCACGAACATGGCTGATATGAGAAATCCCAGCAGCAGTATCTTTTTAAGCACATTGTACCCGAGCACTGTCCTGAATCCCTGACGTACCAGGGAAACCGGATTCAATATGGACCTGTATTTTCTCTTTCCCCTCGGACTGAGCCTTTCTGTGTCGAACCCGCTCTCAAGGTATTCTTCCTTTGTTATTGCCCTGTAATGATCATCTATGAGCTCTACGCTGGAATTTTCGTCTGCCAGCTCAGCCCTGCTTCCGGCTGTCCTGTTTTCTATATATATATTTCCGTTTCTTACCACTATTGTGAGGTCAAGACGGCCGCCTCCGTCATTGTAAAAATCCACATGGTAATTTTCCGTTTTAAGCCTTTTGTGGTCCTCTATGTCCTTAAGGTATATTTTATTGTCTATCCTGTAATCCAGCCGGTCTCCATGGGTGTTTATCTCATCTGAGACCACGGCGCCGTCCTTTATCCTGATTATCCTGGACGCGTAAAAGTCGGCAAGCTCCTCCTCATGAGTTACCAGTATCACCAGCTTGTCCTGAGATATCGACTTTATTATATTCATTACCTCCAGGGTATTCTTGCTGTCAAGATTACCTGTAGGTTCATCGGCGATAACTATGGCGGGATCCTTTACTATGGCCCTGGCTATACCGACTCTCTGGCGCTCTCCTCCCGAAAGCATGTCAGCGTACCTGTTCCTGTACCTGTACATGCCCACCTTTTCCAGAACGTAGTTGACCTTGTCCTCTATCTCCTTTTTATCCCTTACCCCCACCATCTTGAGGGCTATGGCTACATTGTCGAACACGGTCATACTGTCTACCAGATTGTAATTCTGGAAAACATATCCTATATTGAGGTTCCTTATTTTATCAACAACGCCTGCGCGCCTTCTCGTTATCCTCTGACCGTTTATATAAATGCTGCCGCTGCCGACCTTGTCAAGTCCTCCTATGACGTTGAGAAGCGTGGTCTTGCCGCATCCGCTTGGTCCGAGAAGGGCTATCAGGCCCTTGTCCGCGATCTCGAGAGAAGTGTCGTTTATGACATGTATTTCATTCTTTTTTCTTTTATTGAAATACTTGTTCACATGCTCCAGTCTTACCATGCTCATTCCTCCTCTCTGTAAGATTCCATTGCTGTTTTCCTGAACAGGCTGCGGATAAACTTTCCGGATATAAGATATGTCATCAGCGCTATTATCAGGTACAGAACAATGTAGTCTCCTGCACTCATATACTCAGCAAGGGTCTTCACGTATCCTACGGATATGACATCCATATTCACCAGTATCATCACGGCCAAAAATACGGCGTACGCGATGTTCATAACCGTGAAAAGCTCCGCGTCCAGTATGCGCCTTATATGATTTCCCGCCATTCCCAGCATCCTCAGAATGCTGAAATATCCTGACCGTGATCTCAGTATGAGTCTTATTACAAAGTAAGCTATGAAGAATACTGCCACTACTATCACCACAGCCACAGGCACCTGTATTATCGATACCATATCGCTCCCGTACGTCATCAGAGTATCCTTTAAAGGCAGCGTGACATATCCCATATTCTCAAGCGAAGAGGTAAGCTCCTTTATCTGATCCGGATCCTGCGCGTATACGCTCACCTGATAATTTCCCTTCTTAAAAAGCCTGTCATAGTCAGCCTGGCTTACGTAAACCGTCCCGTTGAGCCCGTCAAAATCCGACATCCCCGTTTTGGATCTGAATGTATTTTTGTTATATACATCGCTTATTTTAAGATCAACGGATTCAGTATAATATATGTTCTCGGCTTTCACGTTTATGGTCTTGCCGCCGGCCTTTCCGTCGCTGTAAAAGTTGTTCACCTCTTCTGATACTACAGCGCTTCCAGGCGCCACTTTGCTGTTTGGCACGATCCTGTAAAGGGACGATCCTTCAGCATACACCTGGGCCTTGCCGTTTATTGTGGTGGTTATGGTACTGTTGTAATTGTACGTCTCCTCCATAAGGCTTGCCATAAGAGGACTGCTCAGGTAAATATCTCCCCCGTACATATAGGCGCTGCTGTCGTTGCTTTCCTTATAGGCTATGCCTGTTATCCTTATGGTTATCTCCTTGTCTTCACCTACATATACCCGGTAATCCTTTCCGATTATATCGCTTCTCATATCTTCGGACATGTAGTAATCATCACTGTATGCCGAAAATATCGCTTCGTTCTCAGCCTGAGGCATTTCGCCTTCCACAAGGTCTCCCTCAAAAGATTCGAGAGCGAGGGGATAGACTTCATAGGAAAAATCCCCCTCCTCTATGTAAAGGGGTGAATCAAGCAGTATATCCGCAGCCTCCACCTTCTCTACGCCCGCTACGGATCTCAATATCCTCATATCGTCGTCTGTGAACTGAGAATCATCCTTCTTCTTGAGGACCATGCGGTCCTCGCTGTAATTGTAAAAATAATCGTTGTATCCCAGCTTTGACGCTTCCTCGTCCTGATGCCTGAATGTAGTGTATTCAGATGAAACAGCGCCTGCCACAAATATGAAAACTATGAAAAGCAGTATGAATTTAGGTATTATGTTAAATGTATTTCTTACTCCCAGTCTGATAATGTTACCGGCTGATATGCTTCCCCTGCCTCCGGCTTCTTCGGTTTCGGCCTTTTCTCTGGCCTCCTCGTACATATCCTCCGCATGCTCCATTACAGCCTCGGGTATGCTCCTGATCTTTTCATCCTCAACCACCTTGCCGTCATGCATCTTTATCTTCCTTGTCACGTACGGCGCGAACTGCTCATAATTATGTGTTACCACGATAACGAGCTTGTCTTTTGCTATCTCGCTGAGGAGTCTTACGATATCGTCAGCTGACCTGCTGTCCAGATTGCCTGTAGGCTCGTCCGCCACTATTATCTCAGTATCCTTTGCAAGAGCCCTGGCGATGGACACCCTCTGCTTCTGGCCTCCCGAAAGCTTGGACACCTTTGTCCTCGTATAAGGCGTGAGCCCCACCTTTTCTATTATATCGGGAACCCTTTTTCTTATCTCCTGCCTGCTGTATCCGTTTATTAAAAGTATCAGCTCTATATTCTCATATACAGTATAGCTGTTTACAAGATTGAAATTCTGGAATATATTGCCGATGTATCTCTTTCTGTATTTCTCAAAATCAGAAGCAAGGTAATGACTGGTCTCCTTGCCGTCTATATACATTTCGCCTTCCTCATATGAGTCAAGTCCCGATATGACGTTCAGCAGAGTAGTCTTCCCGCTTCCAGACTCTCCTGTTATAACGACAAATTCGCCAATGTCAAATTCCAGGTTTACTCTGGAAAATCCACTGGCGATCATTCCCTTGCTGTAATAAAATTTTGAAACGTTTTGAAGCTGTATCACTGCCACAGACCTCCTTATTATCATGAATTATACCACATATTACCTGGCATTTCCATTTGACGGGTCTTTCATTGTTTTAAGATTCACTTAAATTTCATCTTTGCCGCCTCCTTGACGGCCTCCTTGTCTGAAAACCGGCGTTTTCTGCCTCTTACATCTATATGCTCCTCATGGCCCTTTCCCAAAACAGCGATCATATCCTTTTCTCCGGCATGAGACACGGCGTATTCTATGGCTTCTCTCCTGTCGTCTATCTCTCTGTAATCAGCTCCTTTTTTCTTCAGGCCTCTTATTATATCCCGGTTTATATCTCTCAGCTCTTCGTATCTGGGATTATCGCAGGTGACTATGGAAAGATCCGCCAGCTCTCCCACCGCTTCACCCATAGCCTCGCGCCTCATGGCAGGCCTGCTTCCTCCGCATCCGAATACGACGATCACTCTGTCCGGCCCGTACTGTCTAAGAGCTCTCAGCAAACTCCTTACGCTGGCCTCATTATGAGCGTAATCTATGACAGCTCCCATACATCCGGGCACATATACCATCTCTCCTCTTCCGCGCACACTCGCCTTTTCGATCCCCGCGGCTATATGGCGCGGATCTATTCCTTCGAGAACGCCTACACCGGCCGCAGCAAGGCTGTTGCATACGGAAAAGGCTCCCGGCATCCTTACTTTTGCCCTTATGTCCAGCATTCCGCTTGTCTTGAACTCCGCTCCGAGAGAACCGTTTTCCGAAAACAGCCTTATATCTTCTCCGTTTATATCTCCATTTCCCCTGAGTGAATAGAATATTTTTCTGCATACCGCACCCTCTGCCATTTTTTCACAATACGCATCATCGGCGTTAAACAATCCCACATCGCATCTGCTGAAAAGCTTTTTCTTGCATTCCATGTATTCCCTGAAGCTGCTGTGCTCGCCCGGTCCTATATGATCAGGCGACAGGTTTGTGAACAGAGCATAGTCGAACCTCATGAAGGCGACTCTGTCCATTTTTATCCCCTGAGAGGAGACCTCCATAACAGCGTATCTGCATCCGCTGTCAGCCATCATTTTGAGATATCTGTGTATATCGTATGATTCCGGTGTGGTATTTACGGATCTTACGGTCTTTTCTCCCGCTATCACCTCCACTGTCCCCATGAGTCCGGAGCGTTCTCCGCTTTCCGAAAGTATGCTTCTCAATATGTATGATGTGGTAGTCTTTCCCTTTGTTCCTGTTATGCCTATCAATCTTAATCTTCCGGCCGGATTTCCGAAATACTCGGCTGACATGACTGCAAGAGCTTCTCTGGCATTTTCTACCTTCACAGTCGTTATTCCTTCAGGCGCCGGCTGCAAAGGCGCCTTACCTTCAAATACGATCGCGGAGGCTCCCCTTTCAATGGCCCGCGGTACATACCTGCCGCCATCGTCCCTTTCCCCTTTCAGGCATACGAAGACGTCCCCTCTTTTTGCTTTTCTGGAATCGTAGCATATATCTCCCACGTCTGTTTCGCTGCTCCCGCTTACGATACTGAACCCAACGCCCCTCAGCATATCTCTCAACAGCATATCCCTGCCCCCTATATACCCTAAGCTATTTTCTTATATCATTTATTTTATGCCTAAGCAGCATGTATCATTACCGGGGTGTTTACATAAAAAAAGAGAGCTCCCGCTCTGCCCGCGCAACGCTCTCTTTTGATACTGTCTCAATGCTTTTTATCGTAATCCTCCAGTATCTCCTTTACGTATTCAACATCCGACTTGCAGTCCACGTATTCTGTTCCGAATTTCTGTCTCGTTTCATTGCCCTTGCCTGTTATGAGAAGCACTGTTTTCCCATGTACGTTTGCCACTGCCGTCTTTATCGCATCTCCTCTGTCCTCGATCATCTCATAAGGACATTCCTGTTCCTCCACATATCTGGCAATCTCCTTTGAGATCTTTTCCACAGGCTCTGTCCCAGGATCCTCTGCCGTAAGATATACCTTTTCCGAATACCGCCCCGCAACAAGTCCCAGATCCTTTCTTCTGACATATGCCTTCTTTCCCGGACATCCGAAGATCGACACTATGTCGTAATCAGGATATTCATCTCTTGTGGATGAAAACAGCTTCTCAAAGCTCAGCTTGTTGTGAGCGTAATCCACGACTGCTATTACATTTTTATCCCTGCTCTCATAAAGCTCCATACGTCCGCTGGATCTGGCTCTTTTAAGCCCGCTGTGGATATATTTTACAGGGATCCCAGTCAGTATTGCCGCGCCTATGACAGCCAGAGCGTTTTCCACATTGAAGAGCCCCGGCATTGTAAGGATGAATTCCTCATCGAATTCCGGAGTCCGGACATCGAATAGGATCCCTTCTTCCGTCTTTCTTATATTGCGTCCGTATATGTCAGCCTCTTCATTTTCCGTGCTGAATGTAAGTACCCTTTCGCAGACTTCCGCAGCTTTTCTCACCTCATCGTAATGATCCATATCCATGTTCACGACAGCCGTGCGGCAATGACTGAACAGCTTCAGCTTCGAAGAGAAATAATCGTCAAAATCTTCATGCTCTATAGGGCTTATGTGATCCTCAGATATGTTCAGGAACACTCCCACGTCGAATGTGATACCGTCGACCCTGTTGTATTTGAGGGCCTGAGAAGACACCTCCATTTCCACAAAAGATATGCCGCTGTCAAGAGCGTTTCTGAAATGCTCCTGAAGTTCAACAGCCTCCGGCGTGGTTATATGGGATTCTTCTTTTATCACTCCGTCGTAAATATCTATGGATGAGAATATGGCGCTCTCCCTGCCGTTTGAAGCCTTCATGTAATCGTCAACTACGGCCTTCATGTAATATGCGGAGGTGGACTTCCCCTTTGTCCCGCCTATGCCTACCACTGTCATATTTTTCCAAGGGCTGTTGTTGTATTTATCAGCCAGAAGAGGCATCGCTCTTCGTATGTCTTCTGTAAGTATATGAGGGAGCTCAACGCTTCCGTACGGTCTTTCACTTACGTAAGCGACCGCTCCTTTTTTGGCGGCGTCATCCAGATACTCTTCCCTGAATGCTGCGCCCTTGCATATGAAGAGTGTCCCCTCTCTTACCTTTCTGGAATCGTATGTCAGATAACTGACAGTCGTGTTTTCTTCTTTACCTTCACCTGAGGTGAATTCTTTCAGCAGTCCGTTTTCTCTCAGAAGCTCCGCGTATTCTCTGAGAGTATAATACTTCATTTCACTCATGCCCTTCTCCCTGTGCCTCAACTGTAATATTTTCTGAATTTCACATAGTGGCTTATATGTGTTTTGAGCATTGCCAGAAATCTCCTGATCCCAAGATCTCCCCGCATGAAAACAGGGTTCACCATCTTTTTCTCGTTTATCAGCTGTCTCATTTTTTTCCTGTTTTCTTCTTCCTTTACATATTTAAAGGCGACCGCTTTCGGCACTACCATCCACAGATGCTCTCTCTTTACCATGTTTGTCTCTATATCTCTGCCGTAAATATACTCTTCTGTCACATATCTGGCTATATTGCATCCCGAGCCCGTCACATAGTAGTTACTTCGTCCCTGCCTTGTGTTTATTTCAAAAAACTTATACTTATTATCTCTTTTATCGAATTTTATATCGAAATTTGAAAACCCTGTGTATTTCAGATCCTCAAGCAGATTCTTGACCCTCATCATGAGCACTTCGTTGATCTCCGTTATTATCACAGCATGGTTCCCCTTGCCGTGAGGAGTATGCTCCTCTAAAAGCACATGGCCGAGACACATCATCTTCACTCTGCCCTCTCTGTCGGAATAAGCCGTAAGGACCCGCATATACTCATCGTTTCCGGGTATCATGTCCTGTATGATGAGCTTGTCCCCGTAACCGGCATCGTATATATCCCTTATTATCTTTTCCATCTCTTCTCTGCTGCCGGCGGTAAACACCTTGTTCTGCCCCGGGAACGGATGCTCCCAGTACTGTATGCTGTCGGAAGGCTTTATTATTACGGGATACTGAAAGTCCATCTTGAAGTCCAGCCCCATTGAGCTTTCATATACAAGAGTCGCCGGATAATCAAGGCCGTACTTCTCACAGAGCTGATAAAAAATCTCCTTTTGCTGCAGCCTGTTCATGAGCCGGTAATCTATATACGGAGCCTCTATATTATCCGCAAGCTCTCCTCTGTGCTTTCCTATCAAAGCAACGTAACTGTCTCCGCAGCCTATGAGCAGTATTTTTCTGTCACTGTGCTTACCTGCAAAGCCGTTTACAGTATTCAGAAAGTATTCATCCGTATCTATGGCCTCTCCCGGATGATACTCTGTTATCCTGCTGTTATAGCTTGGGCCCGCGGCATATTTGCCGAAAACATGGGATTTCACCTTATACTGCTCGTAAAAAGCCCTTGCCATGCTGTATGTGTTTATGTCTCCTCCGAGAAGGACAGGGATAAACTCCCTCTCTTTAAATTCCATGATCTGCTTTCCTCTCCTTGTCCACTATATTGTCTGCGTTCCAGTTTTTTATTATAACATGTTCGCGCCGTCTTTTGATGATTTTTTGCGAAACACTTAAAAGACGGTATGAAAAAGGGCAGCCCTTTCAGATCTTATCTGATAAGGCTGCCCTCTCTTATTCTTTTCTTACTCGATGATCTCCGTTACTACTCCCGATCCTACTGTCCTTCC
>CAWVKQ010000091.1:0-20024 GCA_963929955.1 Bacillota bacterium | reverse complement strand
CTGAAAAAGTTGTGTATTTGAAATTCAAAAGGAAGGTGGAAGTATCATGCAAAACACAGCAAATCTCAACGCTGAACAGGCGTATGTCAACAAAAAAGTAGGCGTGGCCAAGATCGGAATGGTAATAGCGTGGGTATCATCCATAACAGCTATTCTGTTTGGTGTGTTCAACACGTCGGCATCTACGCTTATCCAGGGGGATACGGGCGTTGACCTGTCAAGCCCCCTGACTCAGGCTATCGTCAGCATCACTATCCTGGGTGTAGGCGAGATCTTCGCGGGAATAATGACCCAGATCTACGATGCTGTAAAAGGCAAGGGATTTAAAGAGTTCAAGAGAATGACAGGCTTCAAGATCTCCTGGATGATGCTGCTGTCAGCCCTGGCAGCCGGACCTCTGGCAACAGGACTTCAGGTAACAGCCTACAGCATGGCCGGAGTAACTTACGTAACGGCTATATGTGCTCTTTCTCCTGTAGTTACAGCTATCCTCGGAAGAATAGTATTCAAGGAAAACCTCGGTGTTCGTGTAGTTCTCGGTATCGTATTCGTAGTAGGCGGAGCTCTTGTTACTACATTCCTGGGAGCGCCTGACACTGCCGGTAGCAACTTTACGATCGGTATACTTCTCGCGTGCATATGCCCTATAGGCTTTGCTCTTGAGGGAATATTCTCAACTTACGCCGGAGACCTTATCGACCCTATAGAGGGATGCGGATTCTACAGAACGATATGCTCAGGTATAATGGGACTTTTAGCTATGGCTATTATTTCAGGAAGTACCGGAAACATCTCCGTATTTACGGGAACGCTGGCAGCTATATTCACAAACCCTCTCACTCTGCTGTTCGTACTGCTTTTCGCGGCTTTCGTAGCCATTTCATACACCACGACATATGTTGGATTCAACAAGTGCGGCCCGAGCAGATGTCTGGCAATAGTAAACACCATGCCTATATGGTCAATTCCTATCGGCCTGATATTCGGAGCGCTTCTGCCTAAGTACTACTCATATGACGTTACGTTTGCCGCTATCATAGGAGCCATCGTAGTATGCGTCGGAGTTATTCTGGTAGTTATGAAGCCGTCCGAGCTGTTCAAGCTGAGAGACGTGGAAGAATAGTAGGGGATCTTTCGGTCATGTATGTATAGAAAGGAGAATTAACATGCAACTGCCTATAAAGACGAGAATATTACAGTACGCCCTCGAAAAAGGCGAGCCTTTTACAAAGTACGACATAGAAAGGGACTTAAAGAAGGAATATCCGAACGAAAGGTTGTTTTCTCTTAAAACAATAGACGATTATCTCAATCAGCTGATGGTCGTAGGCTTTATAAGCAAGGAAAAGATCGAGTTCGAAAAGGACGGAGACCTTCTCATAACCTTTAAAGCCACAGCCTACGGACAGACAAGATACAAGTATGTAAAAGGCAAGGGACCTTACGGAGCTGTACAGCAATAAATATTAAATTTAAGGGTTGACAAATCGGTGAGACTATATTATTATGACTATTGTAAAAAATATTTATAAAATAGAATAATAAATAGTGACTTAACGATAGGAGGAAGATTTATTATGAGAATGATGGATGTTATAGACGAATCCACAGGGAAAGTTGTCGGCAGCGTACCTCATTATGACGGTAAAGAGATAGCTGCTATGGTAGACGCGGCCTTTGAGATCCAGCCTAAGTGGGAAAAGGTGCCTCTCTTTGAAAGAGGACAGATACTTTACAAGTTCTGCGACCTGGTAGACCAGCACAGAGAAGAGATCGCCCTGGCCATGTCGAACGACATGGGAAAGCCTATCATGCAGTCAAGGGCGGAGACCACATACGCAGCTGAGATAGGAAGAGCCAACATAGAGGTAGGAAAGCACATGTACGGAGAGGTGCTCCAGGACAGCAGCGAAGGATATGAAAACCATGTCGTACTGGTAAGACACGAGGCTCTCGGAGTTGTGGCAGGAGTTATCCCGTTCAATTATCCTGTAGAGCTGACTATACAGAAAATGGTTCCTGCTCTCCTCATGGGAAACACCATGGTGATAAAGGCGGCCACAACCGCTCCTTGCAGCGTAAAGATCCTTATAGATCTCGCTCATGAAGCCGGAGTGCCTAAGGATTGTCTCCACTTCATCACTGCCAGCAGAGAAGACTGCACAAAGTATCTTCTCCAGAATCCTAAGATCGCCTGCATAGCCATGACAGGAAGCACAGACGGCGGTACGGAGATGATGCACGATGCAGCTCCTACAGTAAAGAAGGTAGTTCTGGAGCTTGGCGGAAACGATCCTCTCATCATAACTGAAGAGGTTGCGGATGATCCTGACCAGATGGTAAAGGCAATAGAGTGCCTCGGCTGGGGAAGGATCATAGAAAACAACGGTCAGGTATGCGCTTCTCCGAAGAGAACCATAGTTCACGAGAGGGCAAAGGACGCTTTCGTACAGTGCCTGCTCAAGTTCCTGGAAGGCCTCAAGAGAGGACATGCGACAGATCCTGAAGCTGAGCTTACTAGACTTGTATCGACAAAGGCTGCGGAAAGAGTTGAAGCTCAGATCCAGCACACTGTAGATCAGGGCGCCAAGATAATATACGGCGGCAAGAGAAACGGATGCGTTATGGACGTAACTGTTCTCGACAACGTTACAAAGGATATGGACGTTGCCAAGGACATGGAGATATTCGGACCTGTAGTCCCTATCATCACATTCAAGACAGATGAAGAGGCTGTTGCCATAGCAAACCAGAGCAAGTACGGACTCAGCGCCTCAGTCATCACAAAGGATCTGAAGAAGGCATGGTACTACACTGAGAATATCGAATCTTCAGCCGTATGGGTAAACGGATCCAGCGCTCTCAGACACAATGACCAGCCGTTCGGAGGCTGCAAGGGCACAGGCATAGGCAACGAGGGAGCCGGATACTCCTGTGCAGAGTTCACAAGACTCAAGACTTACGGATTCTGCGACGTATCGCCTAAGGAAAATCTCTTCAAGCACGAAGACGGCATGAAGGACTTCCTTGCCTTTGACAGATACACCTCAGAGGTAAAGAAGCTGGCTAACGAGCTGATAAAGAAATAGCTTAACAATCTGCAATATTGAGGCGGCTGCAGCCGCCGGCCGGAAGGAGCCGCCTTGTCGCGTAAAAGCGGCGGGCGGCTCTCTGGGACTTCCGGCACGGTAAAAAGAGGGGATGAAATATGAGTAAAAATATTCTGGTGCTGGAAGGAAGCCCGCGAAAAAACGGGAACAGCTCGGAAATGGCAAAAGCCTTCATAAAGGGTGCGGAAGAAGCGGGACACAGCGTAAAAGTTATGAGGACGGCAGAACTTGATATAGGCGGCTGCAAAGGCTGCAAGGGCTGCTGGGAGACAGGCGGGAACTGCGTATTCGATGACGATATGAAACAGGTGCAGGAGGCCCTTGAGAGGGCGGATGTTCTCGTTATGGCGGCTCCCATGTACTGGTCCGTCGTACCTTCGGAGATGAAGGCTGTCATAGACAGGATATATCAGTATGACCCGATACACGGAGGAAAGCACCTGTCCATAGGCGAAGCAGTGCTGCTGGCCTGCGGAGAAACGGAGAATACAGGCGATTTTGACATGATAAAAGAATTTTTCAGAGGGTTCGCCGAATTTAACGGAATGAAAGTAAGAGACATGCTTACGGCAGAGGGAGTCGAGGGAATAGGAGATATCAGGGGAAAGGACATCCTTGAAAAAGCGGAGAAGCTGGGAAGAGAAATATAATGATGATCCCTGACAGGAGGATGAGATGGAGTATATAAAATTTGATGAAAAAAGACCGTTGGATATAATATTTCTTGGAAGAGTGGCGATCGATTTCAATCCTGCTTACAGCGATGAAGTCAAAGAGGAGTTCAAGCCTCTCAAGAACGTACATTACTTTGAAAAGTTCGTCGGAGGATCTCCGGCAAACACTGCTGTCGGCGTTACGAGACACGGACTTAAAGCGGGATTCATAGGCAAAGTATCCGATGATCAGTTCGGAGATTATGTTATAGAGTATTTTAAGGAAAACGGAATAGATACCGCAGGCATCTCAAAGTGCACAGGCGGAGAAAAGCTGGGGCTGACATTTACGGAAATGCTCTCTCCAAGCGAGAGCAGCATACTGATGTACAGGAACTCGGCCGCGGATCTCAAGCTGGATGTGGAGGATATAAGCGAGGAATATATCAGATCCGCCAAATCGCTTCTCATATCGGGGACCGCTCTGGCGGAAAGCCCTTCGAGAGAGGCGGCTGTCAAGGCAATGATGCTGGCGAAGAAAAACGGGACAAATATTATATTTGATATAGATTACAGAAACTACAACTGGAAAAATACCGATGAGATCTCCATATATTATTCGCTCATATGCAGAGAGGCGGACATAATAATGGGATCCAGAGAAGAATTTGACCTGACGGAAAAGCTCATAAAGGAAAATATGACCGATGAGGAGAGCGCTGCGTACTGGCATGGAAGGAACGCCAAGATAGTGGTAATAAAGCACGGTATGCAAGGTTCCACGGCCTATACGAGGGACGGTGAGAAATTCAGCATAAAGCCGTTCCCTGTAAAGGCGAGAAAGGGCTTCGGAGGCGGCGACGGATACAGCTCGGGATTCCTGTTCGGGATATATCAGGGCTGGGATATAATAGACTGCCTTGAATTCGGAAGCGCCGAAGCCTCCATGATGGTAAGGAGCAACAACTGCTCCGACGATCTGCCGGGAACAGAGGCGGTAAGAGAGTTTATCGAGGAGGAAAAGCGACTGTACGGCGATATGGTGGCAAGAGTGGAGTGAAAGGCAAGGTGATCAAATGGCGCTGGTAAAGATGAGCAGCCTGCTTAAAAGAGCAGAGGAAAAGAACATCGGATGCGGGGCTTTCAACGTAGGCAATATGGAGATGCTCATAGGAGCCGTCAAAGCTGCCGAAGAGCTTGAAACTCCCATAATAATACAGATAGCGGAGGTAAGGCTCCCTCATTCGCCGCTGGAACTTATGGGGCCTATGATGGTAGAGGCAGCCAGGAGGGCGGAGGTGGATATAGCGGTCCATCTTGATCACGGCTCTTCCGTGGAAGTTATAAAAAAGGCTCTCGATTACGGATTCACGTCCGTCATGTTCGACGGATCAAAGAAGCCTCTCGATGAGAATATAGAAGGGACTCGGAAGGTAAGAGAGCTGGCGGACAGCTATGATGCCGATACGGAAGGCGAACTGGGCATCGTAGGCGGCAGCGAAGGCGGCGGCAGAGGATGTGACATTAAATACACTGACCCTGAAGATGCCCGGATGTTCTGCGAAAAAACGGGAATAGACGCTCTCGCAGTAGCCATAGGAAACGCCCACGGAAATTACAGGGGGAAGCCTGAGCTGGCCTTTGATGTTCTCGAGAGCATAGACGGTAAAACAGAGACTCCTCTCGTGCTTCACGGCGGATCGGGAATAAGCGATGAGGATTATATAAGAGCCATTCATCTGGGAATAAGGAAGCTCAATATAGCCACAGCCAGCTTCAATGCTCTGGCCAGAGGTGTGGAGGAATATGCCGGGTCAGCGGAGGGGCTTGACTTTTTTAAGCTCAATGAGATAATGGTAGATAGTGTATACAGAAATGTAAAGAGATACATTAATGTATTCAACGGAAAAATTTGAGTTTGGAAATGAAAAGAGGTAGGAAGATGAAGATCACAGTACTTACAGGAAGCCCTCACAAAAAGGGGACGACGGCTCTCATGACAGAGAGATTCATAGCAGCGGCGGAGAAAAACGGCAATGAGGTCACAAAGGTCGATACAGCGTTCTTGAACGTAAAACCATGTCTGGCGTGCGATTACTGTATCGCTCATGACGGAGAGTGCGTACAGAAGGATGATATGGACAAGGTGAGAAAGGCTGTTCTCGAAGCCGATATGGTAGTGATTTCGACGCCTGTATATTATTTCGGTATGAGCGCCCAGATAAAGGCTGCCATAGACAGGTTCTATGCATTTAACGATCAGCTGCTTGGAATGAAGAAAAAAGCTGTCCTCATTTCAGCCTGCGGCGATGCGGAGGACTGGGTTCCTGTGGCTATCAGGAAGCATTACGAGACCGTATGCAGATATCTCAACTGGGAGTCTGTAGGAGAACTCGTGGCCGAAGGAGTATATACCCGTGAAGATATAGAGAAAACGGATTATCCTCAGCAGGCCGAAAAGCTGGGAGAGAAAGTGACAGCTTAGGACTTTGCGGCGAGGAAGTGAAGTTATGTCATTTATTGAGAACAACGGCAGAGGCTCAGAGGCTGATAAAAAATACCTCCCTTATCAGCCTCCGATATTGGCGGAGGAGGGTTTTGAAGTCAAAAATCTGAAAATGGCCTCAGGCGATCCTCTGCATGCCGTGGTTTCTGATATTTTTTATATAAAATCCATATCTGATGAAAGCAGGATCCTGCCGGTGATACCTGACAGCTCTATGGCGCTGGTATTTTTTGGAGACAGCGAAAGCACGCGGCTATATATATGCGGCGTGACCGATGAGATAAAGAAGATCAGGATATGCCCGGATGAATACTGCATGTTCGTAAGGTTCGTCCCGGGCGTGGGCGCATCTCTTGTAAACAGTCCGGCCTGCAAGCTGACCAACAGGGCCATTCCATTAAGGGAAAGGCTTCCGGGAGACAGAGAGATGCTTTCCATTGTGAAGGCTGAAGCTCATATGAGAGACGGTATGGATATAATGTCGAGAATGATGCCCGTGGATTTTGGATCAGAGTCCGGTAAATATCTGATAAAATACTGCACCGAGAGGATAATGAAGACATGCGGCAGTATAAGGATGGAAGAGCTTGCTGATGAGACGGGATTTACTTCGAGATATATAGGCAAAATGTTTGAACGCTGCATAGGCATATCTCCGAAGCTTTATTCTCAGATAATAAGGCTGCGTCTTTCAATGAACAAGATCATTGAAGAGAGAGATACTCACCTTGTGGACATAGCCACAGACAGCGGATTTTTCGATCACGCTCACATGAACAGGATGTACAGAAAGCTGATACACTGTTCATCAGGTGATTTTCGTAAAAATATGTTAAAAAGCTTGGATTATTCCCATATAGACGATTATATATCAGCAGGATGAGGACGGAGCCTCATCCTGCAATGTCTTTAAAGGGGGAGAAATTCAGGCTTTCTTTTTCTGAATACGCAGTAATATTTAAAGCCGATGGCTCTTGCCAGCTCGGCGGCATCTTCAAAATGATACAGGTAATATGCGGGATCGTGGGCATCGGAGCCGAATGTCAGTATCTCGCCGCCGAGCCGGTGATATTTCCTGAGTATCGATTCTCTCGGCAGCCATGTTCCCGTGCCGTATCTGAAGCTGGAGGTGTTTATCTCAAGACCGTGGCCTCCTTCTATGATGATCTTCAGTATTTCGTCTATTATATCCTCAACGGGAGAATAGTCATAAAGCCTGCCTATATATCTGTCAAGGATACTCATATGTCCCAGTACATCGTATGAGTCAAAGTCCTTCAGGCATCTGAGCACATAAGAGTAGAATTCCTCTACAAGGGAGGGACCGTCCGCCTGCGAGTAATCGAATGTATAGAGGTCAGCAGTACCGAGGCAGTGGAAGGAGCCTATTATCATATCATAGGAATGATCGCATGCAGCTTTTGCGGCAGCTTCAAGCTGCCCTTCCATTATGCCTATCTCAAGACCTTTCAGGATCTCCATACGCCCCGCGTATTTTTTACAGGCGCTGTCCAGCGCAGTATTGTAACCTTCAAAGTCAGGAATAAAAGGAAACTCCGGATCAGGATATCCGGGATCGTAATGATCGGTCACAGCCAGTATCTTTACGCCTTTTTTCAAAGCGCCCTCCAGCATTTCGTCCATGGGTATGTCACAGTCGTCGGAAAAACCGGTATGCGTGTGCATGTCACACGGAGGGAAAGCGCTTTTCGTATGTATATCTTCATTCATGATCATGCCTTGTCCTTTCCTGTTTTTACAAAATCAAGCTCGAACCAGAATGTGGTTCCCTTGCCCAGGGTGCTGTCAACCCCGAAGTCGACCTTGTGAAGTGTGAGGATCTCCTTGACGATGGAAAGTCCGAGCCCCGTTCCTTCAGAGGCGCGCACCATATTGGAGCTGGCTCTGTAGTACCGTTCCCATACGTGGCTCAGCTCTTCGGGAGCTATGCCGACTCCGTGATCCTCCACCTTGCATATGACGATCCTGCCGCGTTTTTTCAGCGTTACGTTTATGGTCTTGTCGTCTCCGCAGAATTTTATGGCATTGGTTATGAGATTGGAGACGACCTGTTTTATCTTGTCCTCGTCGCCGTTGACTATGTAGTTGGCGGGACAGTTGAAATTAAAAGTGTATCCGTCCTCCATCTCCATGATCCTGTATGTATTGATGATGCTTCTTACAGCCTCGGTAATGCTGAAGTCCTTCCTTTCGAGGACCATTTTGCCTGACTGCATCCTGGAAAGCGTGAGAAGATCGCCGACAAGAGAATTGAGCCTGTCGGCCTCGTCCACTATAACCTGGACGTGCTCGTCTCTCTTGGCAGGGTTGTCGCCCGATATATCCCTTATCATCTCAGCGTATGATTTTATCATAGTGAGAGGGGTTCGAAGATCATGGGATACGTTTGCTATGAGATCCTTCTGCAGCATATCGGATTTTTCAAGCTCTATGGAGGCTCTTGTGAGTGTATCGGCCAGCTTGTTGAGCTCCGTGTAATGGCCGCCTCTGAAGACTATGCCGAACTCTCCTTCAGCCAGCCTTTCTGCTGAGTTTGTTATCCTTCTGATCGGACGCGTTATCCTTACGGACAGATAGAAGGAAATCAGGCACGCCAGCACAAGAGATATAAACGTTACGTATACAAGCTGGTTCGTCAGTATGCTTATGGTCGAGGACACAGGATAGAGAGGCGAGAAGACATAGACCATGAGAGGAGTCTTGTCCTCGTCTGTAAGGCCGCTGGCATAGGCGAGCACCCGTTTTGACTCATCCTGGCTTTTTATTCTGAGCTCCGCCGACGATGTGCCGTTCTCCAGCATGTATTCGTTCACATACTGTATCTGTCCCGCGTAATAAGATGAAGACGTGCTGTTGCCGGACGGCCTGAAGTACGTCGTGTTGCCGTCCGATGAAACCACGTAGATGAACATGTCGTTGGAGTCGGAGATATCCTCGATCTTATCCAGAAATTTTTCCCTGTCATACCGAAGATAATAGTTTTCGATGTTCTTTGTGACATTCTTTGTCTGCTCCACCTTCATGACCTCATAGAAGTTGTTGAGGAACAGTACCTGCAGGAACCAGAGTATGATCATCAGGAAAGCCGCGAACAGCACAAAATACAGCCACGTTTTGAATTTTATGCTTCTGTAGTCAAGTCTAAGCTTCAAATTTGTAGCCCACCCCTCTTAAAGTAACGATATAATCTCTGTACTCTCCGAGATTGTTTCTCAGATTTTTTATATGCGTGTCTATAGTCCTGTCGTCTCCGAAGAAATCATATCCCCATATATCGGAAAGGAGCTTATCTCTGGAGAGGGCGATGTTCTTGTTCTCCACAAGGTAAAAAAGCAGGTCGTATTCCTTTGGCGTAAGATCCACCTTCTTGCCGTCAACGGATACTGTCCTGGCAGGTATGTTTATCTCGAGACCTCCGAACTTCATGACCTTTTCAGCCGGCTTCTCGGAAGCCGTATTCCTGGAAAGGACAGCGTTGACCCTTGCCATTAGCTCCTTTGGGCTGAAAGGCTTTACCACATAGTCGTCTATACCGAGCTCGAAGCCGAAGAGCTTGTCGTACTCTTCGCTCCTTGCCGACAGCATTATTATCGGTATGTCCTTTATCTTCTTTATCTCCTTGCATGCGGAAAACCCGTCAAGCTTGGGCATCATTATATCCATTATTATAAGATCGTAGTCGTTGAGCTTGCACAGACCCACCGCGGTCATGCCGTCGGCGGCCTCGGTTATCTCGTGACCGTTGAATTCAGAGTATTCCCTTATGACCTCTCTGATCTTCTGTTCGTCGTCAGCAACAAGTATTTTAGCCATAGCCAATCCTCCTTTTTCTGTATTTTCAAGAATAATTCTTCAATGTGTTCTGTTTATGTAGGTTATGTAATGATTGTACCATATTTTATTGGCTGGGTACAGAATTTGTGATATAATAGGAAACTATACAGCAAAGGCTTTGCAGCTGTTTGCAGAGGCTTACGAAAGCTGTGAAAACAAAGGAAAGGAGGTGAAAAAGCAATGTTCAGAAAACTCATGAGAGCAGCCATGACAGTTGTGGGCGCCATAGTCGGCTACGGCGTGTTCATGCTGGTCCAGTACGTGGTGACTATTGCGGGACACGGGGAGTGGGTACATTTTTCAGCCATAGAGGAGGTATGTATCGCCGCGCTGTTTGCAATTATTTTTGGATTAATATTTTTCAGACTCACTCCTGCCCTGAGAAAGCAGAGCACCAAGGTGGCGAACAACATAGAAACGGATCTTCAGAAGGTATCCACAAACGATATCGTTCTCGGCACCATAGGTCTTATAGCGGGACTGATAATCGCCTTCCTCATAAGCAGAATATACGCGGGGATAATGGCGCCGTTTCTTGAGGTGGTGCTGAATGTGGTATCCTACATAATACTGGGATACCTGGGCATAGTCATAGCCACCAGGAAGGGTAAGGACCTTAAGAACAGCTGGCTTTCCGCAAGAAGAGTGTCATCCTCCGGAGGAAGAGGAAGACATAAGACTGATGCCACGCCGAAAATATTCGATACGAGCGTCATAATAGACGGAAGGATAGCCGATATAATGAAGACAGGATTCATAGAAGGTCCCATAGTAATACCTGAATTCGTCCTTGTAGAGCTGAGACATATAGCGGATTCATCCGATGCGCTCAAAAGGAACAGAGGGCGGAGAGGACTTGACATACTCAACAAGATACAGGGAGATTACGGTATAGAGATATACAATACCACTGCGGAGAAGGCTCTTGACGAGATACCGGAGGTAGACGTAAAACTGCTGAAGCTGGCTCAGATAATGAACGGCAAGGTAGTGACAAACGACTTCAATTTAAACAAGGTAGCGGCCATAAAAGGCGTTGAGGTGCTCAATATAAACGAGCTGGCAAACGCTCTGAAGCCTATGGTGCTGCCGGGAGAGGAAATGGTGCTTTCCCTCGTAAAGGAGGGCAAGGAAAACAATCAGGCTGTCGCCTATCTTGACGACGGTACCATGATAGTCGTTGAGGACGGTAAGAAATACATAGGGCAGACCATAAAAGCAGTGGTCACCAGCGCTCTTCAGACCTCGGCCGGGCGTATGATATTCGCAAGACCGGCAGGTCACAGACAGAGGTGAGGAATGTATGTATAAGGGTAAAAAGGTGGCGGTTATCATAGCCGCAGCAGGCAAGGGGAAACGCATGGGCGGTCCTCTGCCCAAGCAGTACATAAAAATAGGCGGTGAGCCGGTAATACTCAGGACTCTCAGAACATTTTCCGTCATGGATGAAATAGACTGCGTGTTTGTGGTGGCTGACAGGGAGCACATCGAAAGATGCAGGGACATGATCAGCGGAAGCGGTATGAAAAAGGTGGAAGCCGTCATACCGGGAGGCGATGAAAGACAGGACTCCGTCTATAATGCCATTCAGGAAATAAACAGACTGCTTCCGGGGGTGGAGTATGTTCTCATACATGACGGAGCCAGACCCTTTATAGATGAATATACAGTAAGGACGGTACTGGATGCCGCCGCAAAGAACGGAGCCGCCGCTGCGTGCGTAGCCGTAAAGGACAGTCTCCGAAGGTCACGGAGCGGGGGCAGCAGCAGTGTCAACAGAGACGAGTATTACGCTGTCCAGACGCCTCAGGGATTCAAAAAGTCCATTCTGATAGAGGCATATGACCGGGCGATGAAGGAAGGCTTCAAGGGTACGGATGACGCCTCACTTGTGGAAAGGGCCGGCTATGAGGTGGAGATAGTAAAGGGAGATTACAGGAATATAAAGATAACCACGAAAGAGGATCTGCCGATGGAAAACAGAATAGGGACAGGCTTTGACGTACACCGTCTGACCGAAGGAAGGGATCTCATCCTGGGAGGGGTGAGCATACCTTTTGAAAGGGGGCTTGACGGCCATTCCGATGCCGATGTTCTTGTCCATGCCGTCATGGACGCTCTTCTCGGAGCCGCGGCCATGGGCGACATAGGAAAGCTTTTTCCGGATACGGATGAGGCGTACAGAGGCATTTCGAGCATAGAGCTTCTGAAAAGGGTTGGGAGCCTTTTGACGGAAAGCTTCTTCCTCATCGGAAACATAGATGTTACCGTAATGGCGCAGAGGCCGAAGATAAGCCCTTATACGGAACAAATGAGAGAAAACATATCCGAGGCGCTGGGAACGGAGAAGAGCCGCATAAGCATAAAGGGCACAACTACGGAAAAGCTGGGATTTGTAGGACGTGAAGAAGGCATTGCCGCGGAAGCGGTCTGCTTAATATACAGGTAAGGAGAAGTGACAGATGAAATTATCAAAGATGCATTTAAAGACTCTGAGGGAGGTTCCCAATGAAGCCGAGATACCCAGTCACATCCTGCTGCTGCGCGCAGGGATGATAAGAAAACTGGTGTCGGGAGTTTACGGCTTCATGCCTCTCGGATGGCGATCGGTAAGGAAAATAGAGAACATCGTCAGGGAAGAGATGGACAGAGCAGGCGGCCAGGAAATACTCATGTCAGCCATTCAGCCGGCGGAGCTGTGGCAGGAATCCGGAAGATGGTACGCATACGGACCGGAGCTCTGGAGACTCAAGGACAGAAACGGCCGCGACTTCTGCCTGGGACCTACTCATGAGGAGATATTCACTGATATCGTCAGGAACGATATCAGCTCATACAGGCAGCTTCCGGTAAATCTGTACCAGATACAGACAAAGTACAGAGACGAGGCAAGACCGAGGTTCGGACTCATGAGGAGCAGAGAATTCGTGATGAAGGACGCCTACTCCTTTGACAGGGACGAAAAGGGACTTGATAAGAGCTATGAAGATATGTACAGGACGTATGAGAGGATATTCACGCGCTGCGGACTGACGTTCAGAGCCGTGGAGGCTGATAACGGGGCTATCGGAGGAAGCAATTCCCATGAGTTCACCGCTATTTCCGATGTGGGAGAGAGCGAGATAGCATACTGTGAGAAGTGCGATATGGCTGCCACGGTGGAAAGAGCAGGCTGTGTGGATGCACCGGCAGGCGATGAGGAGATGCAGCCTTTAAAGGAGGTACATACTCCCGGAACAAAGACCATAGAAGAGGTGGCGGATTTTCTGGGACTGGACAAGTCTCAGACCATGAAGGCCCTCCTGTTTGTGACCTATGACAACGAGGGCAGGGAGAACGGATATGTGGCGGCGTTCGTGCGGGGCGACAGAGAGCTGAACATGACAAAGCTGGTCAATGCCCTCGGGATACCTGAACATGCCATAGAATTCGCCGATGAGGAGAAAATGGGCAGAGTCACAGGCTGCGTAGGAGGATTCACGGGGCCTGTGGGTCTCCATGACTGCACTGTGGTAGTAGACAGCGAGCTCCCCGGTCAGAGAAATCTCTGCGCCGGAGCATGCAGGGAGGATCACCATATGGTCAATGTCAACTACGGCAGAGACTACGAGGGAGACATAGTTACTGATATCAAGATACTGGCGGAGGGAGAGCCTTGTCCCGTATGCGGAGCTCCCGTAAAGCACGCCAGAGGGATAGAAGTCGGCCAGGTGTTCAAGCTGGGTACAAAATACAGCGAGTCCATGGGAGCTTACTATAAAGATGAAAACATGAAGGATCAGCCTATAGTGATGGGATGCTACGGTATCGGCGTGACAAGGACACTTGCCGCCGTAGTTGAGCAGTATCATGATGACAACGGCATCATATGGCCTGTGGCAGTAGCGCCTTATCATGTGATAATAACACTCATGAAGCCTGAGGATGAGACGCAGGCCGCCCTTGCCGCAGAGATCTACGACAAGCTGAACGATGCGGGAGCAGAGGTGCTTCTTGACGACAGGAAGGAAAGACCGGGAGTGAAATTCAAGGATGCGGACCTTCTTGGGATCCCCGTAAGGATAACAGTGGGAAGAGGAGCAGCCGACGGCATGGTGGAATATAAGCTGAGAAGAGATGCGGAAAAGGAAGAAATATCCGCTGAGGAAAGCATAAAGAGAGCTGTTGAGCTCATAGAAAAGGAAGGTTAGATAAAGAGCCGGGAAAAATCATGACAGGGGATCAAAACCATGAAAAAGGCGGAAGAAAAAAAGGAAAACAGCATAAGGTTTAAAGACAGCAACGCTTTCGGGTGCCTTATACTCTTCTGGGAATTTTTCAAGATGGGACTGTTCACCATAGGCGGAGGAATGGCGATGATACCCCAGATACAGCATGTAGCGGTAAATGTCAGAAAGTGGATGAGCGAGGATGAGATGATAGACTGCATAGCCGTCTGTCAGTCGCTTCCGGGAGTTATAGCGATAAACAGCGCCACTTATATAGGCAAAAGAGTGATGGGATTCAAGGGCTCTCTTTCCGCTACGGTGGGAGTGGTGCTCCCTTCCTTTATGATAATAATAATAGTTGTGACTTTTCTGGGAGCCATAGGCGACAACAGCTATATAAACGGAGCTTTTACAGGCATAAAGGCAGCTGTGAGCGGGCTTATAGCGGTAACTACGGTAAGGCTGGGCAGGCAGATGCTCCGTTCCCTATTCCAGTGGGTACTGGCTGCAGCGGCATTTGTGGCAATAGCCGCTTTTGGCGTGACAGCTCTCTGGGCCATACTGGGAGGAGCTGTCTGCGGCATAATCCATACGGCTGTAAGATCGGGAAAGGAGGCTGAAAAATGATATACCTCTATCTTTTCACAGTCTTCTTCAGGATAGGCATCTTCAGCTTTGGCGGAGGACTTGCCATGCTGCCTCTCATATTCCAGAGCGTTCAGAGCTTCGGTATAATGTCGGCTCATGAGTTTTCAAACCTGGTGGCTCTGTCTCAGGTGACGCCGGGGCCCATAGCGGTAAACGCGGCCACATATGTGGGATTCAACTACGCGGGCATACCGGGAGCGGCAGTGGCGACTCTGGGAGTATGCGTGCCTTCGTTCATACTGGTGCTGATAGTGCTTAAATTTATAGAAAAGTTCAACGACAGCCTTGTAATAAAGGGCGCCTTTAACGGTATAAGGCCGGTAACAATAGGGCTTATAGGAGCTGCATCGATATTTGTCATGGAGACGGTGCTGGTGAACGGCAAGCTTATATCATCACAGATATTCACCGAATGGCCGGATTATTTCAATCCGGTGCCGATAATGCTGTTTGCGGCTACGGTGGTACTGGTGGGGGTCTTTAAGCTTACGCCCATAAAGATAATGGTTATAATGGGAATTGCGGGAGCGTTGTTATGTGGATAGGCGGAGTCAGGGTCATAATACTCGATGATATGAACAGGGTGCTCATGGTGAGGCAGCATCATGAAAGGGATATATGGATGGTTCCGGGAGGCGCCGTAGAAGAGGGAGAGGATTCCGCGGAAGCGGCGGTTCGCGAAGTCAGAGAGGAGACGGGTCTCGACATAGACGTAGGCAGACTGGTCTGGCATGTGGAGGAGGTTTCGGCCGATCGCGGACAGAGGTTCGTGAATTTCTTTACAGGCAGGATAAAGGGCGGCACTCTGGCTCTGGGAGAGGATCCGGAATTCGATTCCGGGCATCAGGTGCTGAGAGAAGTGAAGTTCATGAGCCGCGGGGAAATAGAGAACCTGCCTAACGTATATCCGGAGTATCTGAGAGATGAGTTCTGGAGATTCCTGAAGGAGGATTATCTTGGATACAACGCCTTTAAGAGGCGCGTTTTATGAAGCTATGTTATATTGAGGAGGATGTTATATGAAGTATGTTACCATTGAAATGGAAAACGGCGATGTTATGAAGGGTGAGCTTTATCCCGAAAAGGCTCCGAAGACTGTGGACAATTTCGTAAAGCTGGCCGAGGAAGGCTTTTACGACGGGCTGATATTCCACAGAGTCATACCGGGATTCATGATACAGGGCGGCTGCCCTGACGGAACGGGCATGGGAGGACCCGGATATACTATAGAAGGCGAGTTTTCATCTAACGGATTCGAGAATGATCTGAAGCACGAACGCGGCGTTCTTTCCATGGCAAGGGCCATGAACCCCAATTCGGCGGGATCCCAGTTCTTTATCATGGTGCATCCTGCGCCGCATCTTGACGGCCAGTACGCTGCCTTCGGCAGGATAACCGAAGGCATGGAGGCGGCGGACAGGATAGTAGCCTCGAAGAGGGATGCCATGGACAAGCCTCTGGAGCCTCAGGTGATAAAGACCATAACGATAACAGAAGAATAAAACAAACTGAATAATGAAGATCAGGAGCTGACATGTCCGGCTCCTTTTTTATTTACCCGGCTGTGGAGTCAATTTAATTCTTGAAAAAATATCAAAAAAGTGCGACAATTACCATGAAGAGAAAGAGCAGATTCAAAGAGTGAGAGAATAGAGGCTATGAACATAAAACAGATCGCCAAAGCGGCAGGTGTCTCTGTGGCAACGGTTTCAAGGGTGCTTAACCATCCTGAAAACGTTGCGCCTAAAACAAGAGAAAAGATAGAAAACATAATAAAAGAGCTGGACTATAAGCCGAACTGGTTCGCCCAGGGACTTAATTTCAACAGGACAAAGACCATAGGCCTTGTCATACCGCACATACTTAATCCCGCTTATATGGAGATAGCAAAAGGCGCGGAGGATGTGGCGCAGCAGAAGGGATATATAACGTTCATGTGCAATGTGGAGAAGGATATAGACCAGGAAAAGAGCTACGTGGAACAGCTTATGACAAGGAGGGTCGACGGAATAATACTGATGTTCTCATCCCTTGACGAGCAGTACATCAGATCCGTGGAAAAGGAAGGATTCCCGGTCGTACTCATAGGAGAGAACAAGGATATAAGCGAGTTCAATTCAGTAAAGGTGGACTGCCGCCTGGGAGCGGAGATGCTGATGAGCCAGCTTGTGGAAAACGGCCACAGATCCATAGGCATACTTTACGGCAGCGATCCGGAGCTGGAGTCGCTGGAGATGCTGGAAGGCTATAAGAAGATAATGAAGGAAAAAGGACTTCCGCTTAAAGAGGAATATATAAAGCCTGTGGCAAATACCATAGAAGGAGGGTACCTGGGAGCGAAGAAAATGATAAATGAAGGACCTCCGAGGGCGATATTCACCACAAGCGATGAGATCGCCTACGGCGCGATGGATGCCATAAAGGACAGTGAGAGAAAGGTCCCCGATGATATAGCGGTGGCCGGATTCGGCAACACAAGGATGTCAAACCTTGTGGAACCAAAGCTGACAACGGTTGAGCTGCCTTTTCACAAGATGGGCGTATACGGAGCCAGGATACTGTTCGACCTTATAGAAGCTGATGAGGATAGTGAGGACGGAGAAAAGGAGCCTGTCCATATAACTCTGCAGACGAAACTCAAGATAAGAAGATCATGCGGTCATAAAGAAAGAATTGGAGAAATGTTTTGATGCTTAGAACGAATTTTTTGGGAATGGAATTGGAAAACCCCGTTATAGTAGCGGCCGGGCCGTGGAACAGAGACGGAGAGTCCATAAGAGAGTCTATCGCGTCGGGAGCCGGGGCGGTGGTGACGGAGAGTATAGTGAGCGACACGCTGCTGGATGTCAGGCCGAGGATAGCCTGTGACAGCCTGGGAGCCCAGAACATACAGCTTTACAGCGATATCCAGATAGAGGGCTGGGAGAGAGAGATGGGTATAGCAAAACGCGACGGAGGAACGGTCATTGCCAGTATTTCCGCCCATACTCCTTCGGAGCTTGCGTATATGGCAAGCAAGATGGAACGGTTCGGAGCCGATGCCATCGAGATATCGGTATCGAATCCCATGAAAGAATCTCTCGAGGTAATAGCCTCACATCCCGACACGGTATATGAGATGACAAAGGAGGTAGTATCCACTGTAAAAATCCCCGTGCTGGTAAAGCTTTCCCAGAATACCACAAACATATCAAAGGTGGCGAGAGCCGTAAAGTCGGCGGGAGGCTCGGGCGTGAGCGCCATAAACAGCGTAAGAGGCATAATGAGGGTGGATATAGAAAGAGCGCAGCCTGTTCTCTCCACATACGGAGGGATATCAGGGAATTACATAAGACCTCTGGGGCTTGCTTCCGTGGCAGCTATCTCCCAGACGGTTGATATACCCATATGCGGTATAGGAGGCATAGAGACGGGGAGAAACGCAGTCGAGTATATGATGATGGGAGCTTCTGTCGTGCAGGTGGGGACAGCTGTGATGATAGAAGGCAAAGAAGCTGTAAGAAGGATAATAGGGGAGCTGGAGAAATGGATGGAGGAAAACGGAGAAAGCTCCGTCGAAGGCCTCAGAGGAAGAGCGCTCAGAAACATGAAGTCCTTCGATGAAAT
This sequence comes from Bacillota bacterium, assembly GCA_963929955.1. Taxonomy (GTDB): domain Bacteria; phylum Bacillota; class Clostridia; order Peptostreptococcales; family Anaerovoracaceae; genus Lentihominibacter. The sequence continues at coordinate 1,438 of CAWVKQ010000091.1, read as the reverse complement.
GAAGATAGAGCCTGCGATCAGCACCGTGAGCGGTACTCCGTGTTCCGAAAGCTGCGATAAATGCATAAGATCCTGTATGTATGATGCCATAACAAAAGAAGACGGAGAAATAAAGGTGTCCAAGGATATGTGCACGGGCTGCGGGCTGTGTACGTTCATCTGTCCTGAGGGAAAACTCAAGCTGGATTGGTAATTTATTAACGGAATTGAGAAAAAAGACTTGAAATATTCTGAAAACGTGTTATTATATTATTATGAAACTGGTTACAAGACCGGTGACGGTTATATATATCTTTTCACGTAAAGGAGGATGAAGGTTATGTATAAGTGTAGTTTAGAGAGAATGTCGGACAAAATAAGAACATTTGCCAAATTCGGTGACGCCGGACACGGCGGTATCACCAGGTATTCCCTTTCACCTGAAGCTCATCAGGCGAGAGAGGAATTCAAGAAAAGGATGGAAGCCATCGGGGCAAAGGTGGAATGTGACGACGTTGCATGTATGTACGCTACCATAGAGGGTTCGGATCCTAACGCCAAGAGAATAGTAATGGGATCCCACTGCGACTCCGTAAAGAACGGAGGAAACTACGACGGAATACTGGGAGTAATGACAGGAATGGAAGTACTTGAAACAGTAGTAAAGGAAAACATACCTCATAAGCATCCTCTTACAGCCATGATATGGACCAATGAAGAAGGTTCCCTCTATCCGCCTGCAATGATGGTATCCGGAATAATCTGCAATGATTATCTCCCTCCTGAACTTGCCAAGAATTTCAAGTATGAGAACATGATGGCCTCCAAGCCGATGGATGAGAGTGAGTTCGCCAACTTCGGAGAAGCTCTGGCAGCTACAAAATTCAAGGGACCTAAGGAGAACAGGATAAGTCCGGACAAGTACTGCGCCATGTTTGAGGCTCATCTCGAGCAGGGACCTATTCTTGAGGATAACGGCAATGAAGTTGGCGCCGTACAGCTGGTAATGGGTATGTTCAACTACAGAGTGAGGTTCCACGGATTTACAGCTCACGCCGGTACATTCCCTATGGGCAAGAGACATGACGCTCTCTATGCTGCCGCCACGTTCCTGTGTGAGATGCACAGAAGGTTCGATGAGCTGAACGAGGGACAGGATCCTGAATTCGTATACACCACAGGCGAGATATATGTACACCCTGGGATCCATACCTGCATAAACGACGAAGCTGAGTTCTCACTGGATGTAAGACATCCTGATCCTGAGCTCAGACAGAAGGTAATGGATATCCTCAAGGATATGGCTAAGGAAGAATGGTGCAAGTGCACATGCGACATAGAAGAACAGTGGGTAAGAGATACCGTATACTTCGACAAGAACCTTGTGGGCTTTGTTGAAGAATCCATGGAGGAGATGGGAGTAAAATGGCAGAAGATACTGTCAGGAGCCGGACACGAT
>CAWVKQ010000090.1:0-7806 GCA_963929955.1 Bacillota bacterium | reverse complement strand
TATTCCTCATAAAAATAAAAAATTCGGAAACCTGCCAAATGAAAGCTTCCGGATTTTTATAAAGCCGTTCATTCACAAAAAGATATGCCTGTTATATATCTGCCATGTGGCTACCTGAGCCTTTTCGCTGTCTGCGTTTCACGGATCTTTTTCCGGTTTCGCGCTTTATCTTTTTCAGCAAAAGCCTTCCTTCTTCTATCCTGTACAAGGTGTCTTTGTTTTCTGCGTAATAATACCTGTCAACTGTATCAGCCATTTGCTCAAGCTCTGCTTTTAATCCATCGGTGATACATTCCGCTGATATCAGCTTATTGAACACCTGTCTCGGACTTTCGCTTTTACGTATCCTGTAATCGGTCTTTCGAAGTATCCTGCTCATTTTATGCATAAATGTCCTTGGATCCTTTGCTTTCGTAAAAAAACGTCCTAAATCAAATGTTTTTATATTGCTTCGCTTATTTCGCTCAGCCTTTTCCTGCTTTATTCTCGCCCGTATTTCTTCTGATCTCTTCCTCTTTACATATATGATGATCCTGTCTTCCTCAGATCGCTCCTGTCTTTTTATCTTTATGATCAGAGCGACAGCCCCCAATATCAATGCAGCCGTAAATATGATCCCAACCCCTAAAATTATCCAGAAATTAAAATCCGCTCTTCCGTCCGCCTGCTCGGCGCTAACCCAATTAACTGCGTTCTGATCGTCCATGCCAAATAATTCAAATGCCATCGTTACAGCTTTTTTAAAAGCATTGACGAGCAATTGCATCGCATTTACCACAAGCGCTCCTATATGTGTGAATGCATTTATTATATGGTCATGTAAAAGCACAATCAGCACCGCGAAGGCCGCGCATGAGGCATATATTACCAGATTTGCGGATATCATAAACTTCCGGTCATCTATATCCCTTTCGGCAAAATTAAGCCTTGCCTGCTCAATCAGTCCCAGCACAACTCCTGTAACTATTGGGATCACACTGATCTCGCGCCCCAGCCTTCCTTCGATCACGGCCACTGCTATGATGAGCATCACAGCCGCTCCTTCAAAAATTACAATATTATGCGATCTTTTTTGCCTGTACCGGCTGAAGCCTATCGCTAAGACACATAGGATCACACTTATCAGCAGGGCTTCAGTCCCGCCCTCATCTGCAAAGAGAAGCTGATCTGCCCCTATATATGCAATGCAGGCGCCCATAGCCGCCGCTATCCTTATTCCTTTATTCCATATAAGAAAGCTTGCCGCATAAACAAGAGCTGCCCCGCCAGCCATGTATATCACTTTGAATTCATTAAAAAATTCAGTATTTCTACCGCTCATTAAAATACCGTACAGGTAATACAGGATCAGCGACATTATATAAACATTTATACATCCGGATATTGTCTCACGTCTGCTTTTCATATTCATCTGCCCTCTGTTATGGAAACGAAATTTATTATCCTTTTCTCCTCGTGCACATATCTTCCCGAAAGCTCATAAGGCTTATAGGTCACTACGCGAAGTTTTCCTTTTGAATTCATGCTTTTTAAGATCATATTATCTGCCATCTTCTCAACATCATATGTGAAGTAAAAGCATACCCCTATATTGCTCTCCTGCCTTATCAGCTCTTCAGCATTGAACTGAGAAACGCTTTTTTGTATCCCCTCTCTTTCTTCTTTCTGCTCCCTGGCCTTTATAATAGTCGATGACATGCTTGAATGCTTCTGAAATATCACAGGCTTTGTATCTTCGACCTCATATTTCTTCATATGGTATTTTGCCAGATGTTCGCCTATTACGTTTATGGTTGATCTTCCCCTGTAAAAAATATTCACCGCCTCTGCGCTGTTTTGCTCCGGCAGTGAAAGCCCGCAGCCCATTCCGCGTTTCTGAAGCTCCGTGATCTCTGAAAACACAACGCTCAAAACTCTTTCAATGATCCTTTTATCGAGATATTTCGCGTTAAAGCTTTCGCCGTCTATTATAAAATGAATGCTCTTATTTGACATCTTATCGTACCTGTTTACAAAGAGTCCCGCTCCCTTTGCAAGCAGGTGCCAGTTTATGGATTTGACAGGATCCGAATACTGATACGGACGGTTCTGTTTTATAAGCGTCATATCGTCCATATCGCTTTTTAATCCTGTATCACCCAGCATCATATCCTGTAAGAACCTGTTTGTACTTACATTTATTATCCTGGGGCATATCAATATCTCTTTTGAGGTCTGTACGTTTTTTCCTTCGCTTGAAAGCCCTGTGATATCACTGCAATATACGAGTGCATCACCCAGATTCCACACACCCCGCTCTTTTGCTTTTATATCAAAAGTACACTCGGCAGTTTCCCCTTTTCCCAGGTAATCCACCTCTGCCTCCAGCACGCCTGAAAGGCTCTCTCCGTAAAGCCTGGACTTGCTTACTTCCTCATTGCTGAGAGCTCTGTATCCGTCGCATCCGGAAGCATCTATGGGTGAAAATTTTAAAACCGGTATCCTTATTTTTCCCTTCAGTACCGGTAAATTCCCATTGTTCTTTATTGAACATTTCAAATGAACGGTCTCGCCCTTTACGTAAACGCGGCCTGTAAAAGCGAAGTCGACCTGAATCCCTCTCAATGTCAGTCTGTTGTATCCGCATGAAGCTGCTGACAAGGACATTATAAACAGCAGTATGCACGCTATGCCGCTCATGGAGCAATACATAGCTGCTATACTTAGCGCCCCCATTATGGCTACCATGGGGATGCTCGCAAAAAAGCTCGCTTCATTTATAAATATCTGCCTTTTCATACTATTTTTCTACTTCCGTTCCATCCAGTATGGATTCGATAACAGCTTTCTTATCTTCATGATCCAAATGCATTCTGCTGTTTGCTATCAGCCTGTGTTCCAGCACAGGCACTGCCATTTCACACACATCATCAGGCGTGACGAAATCGCGGCCGCTTATGGCCGCCCATGCTTTGGAGGCCCTGTACAGATGCTTTGTAGCTCTTGGGCTTGCTCCCATAAGCAGAGTATCGTTCATTCTCGTTTTCCTTATTATCTTCACTATATAGTTTCTGACTTCATCGGATACATATATGTCTTCCACCGCTCTTTGTATTTCTTTTAATCCTTCGGCATCTGTTATCTTTTCTATGCGATCCGTATCCGGCATATCTCCGGATGTCTCAAGCATCCTTATCTCAGATTTTTCATCAGGATATCCCAGTGTGATCTTCATGAAAAACCTGTCAAGCTGAGCAACTGGCAGATTGAATGTGCTTTCATATTCAACGGGGTTTTCCGTCGCTATGACCATAAACGGCTCAGGCAGGCTGAAAGTCGTTCCGTCAATCGTCACCTGCTTCTCTTCCATAGCCTCAAGAAGCGCTGACTGTGTCCTTGGCATGGCTCTGTTTATTTCATCCGCCAGGAGCAGATTTGTAAAAACAGGCCCTTTTCTTACTTCAAAGTCTCCTGTCTTTTGGTTATATACATTCATCCCTATAACATCGCCGGGCATTGAATCCGAAACGAACTGTATACGGCTAAACCGGCATCTGAGCGCGCTTGCTGCTGTTTTTACCAATGTGGTTTTGCCTGTACCCGGAACATCATCTATAAGGATATGCCCCTTTGAAATGAGCGCTACGGCAAACAGCTTTATCTCATGCCTCTTGCCTATTATTATTTTCTCAGCCTCATCGGCAAGCTTTTCCACTTCTTTTTTAATTTCTATCACAGGATCAACCTCTCTTTTTATGTCAATAGCCAAAGTCAGTGAAGACCTATCCATATACAGAATAGGCCTTCACTTACTAAAATGTCAACAATGCGAGCTGTAAAGAATCAATATTCCTTTTTCCAAAGATCTCCCTTGCTGTCTATATACGACTCATAATCCTCTTTTGTCTGCGTATATCCCGTATCCTCTACTGCCTTTTCCATGGTTGCGAGGAACAGATCATATGCTTCCTGACCTGCCAGTCCTGCAATCTCCTCATTTGCTGCCATTGAATTCTCCTGCATAGTCTGAAGAGTCTCATAAGGCAGAGCTATAGGCTGGCATCCGTTCTCGGCAAAGAGCTCGAGATATTCGTCGTTATGCTCCAGACAGTAGTCAGTCATATCTATGCAAGCCTGATCTATAGCCTCCTGCAGAGCGACCTGGGCTTCCTCAGAGTAGCTGTTCCAGGAATCTTCGCTTACAGTCCATATTACCACGTGCCATACGTGATTGGCGTCAGTGATGTAATCCTGCGGCTCATAAAGCTTACTTGAATACGTTGGTTCAGGCGGATTGCTCTGTCCTTCGATCAGGCCCTGCTGCAGTCCTGCGTAAACCTCTGTGAATGACATTGGAGTCGCATTTGCTCCCCATGAATTTATGCTGTCGATGTGGATAGGGTTCTCATTTACTCTCAGAGTCATGCCCTTCCAGTCATCCATTGAAGCGACTTCCTTGTTTGTGGTGAATGTCCTGTATCCCAGCGTGGAAAATCCTACTACCTTGAGACCGGACCCTTCGCACTGAGCCTTGATATAATCGCTGAACTCCTTATCGTTGTAAATCTTTTCCAGTATCTCTACGCCCTCGTCAGCGTTTCCTATCCATGGCATCTGATAGTCGAACACATACGCAGCCGGGATAAAGGCCGAATATGTAGCTGCTATTGTCATATACAGCTGCATGTCTCCCGCCTGTGTGGCCTGGATACACTCAGACTCATTGCCCAGTGCGCTGGCTCCGTATACTTCCACATCGAAATATCCGCTCTCCTCCAAAGCTTCCGCCAGATTCTGATTTACGGCATATCCGAAAGAAGTATCGTCTGCCATGGAATGACCGATAACGAATTTGTACTTGTCACCGGAGCTTTCAGCCTGCTCCTCTCCCCCGCCGCAGCCTGTGAGCAGCACGGCTGTCGTCAGCAGCGCTGTGAGCAGCGCTATCACCTTTCTTTTCTTCATATAGCACCTCCTAAAAAACTCTTATATCTCAAGCTTACAACAAAGCCAGCGAGAACCACGGAACGCATACCACCAGTATTACGGCGATAAAGAACACTCCTATCATAGGATACAGCTTCTTTGACATAGGTATTATCCCGATACCGCTCATACCGCTTGCAACGTATAGATTCAGTCCCACAGGCGGCGTCACGAATCCCGTTGACAGAGCCACTATCATTATTACGCCGAAATGTATAGGATCCACGCCTGCTGATGTGGCTATAGGTACGAATATCGGAGCTATTATGAGCAAAGCGCTTACAACCTCCATGAACATTCCCAGCACGAACATTATGAGAACCATTATGAACAGTATGCCTATTGTCGAATCGAATATGCTGCTTACAAGATCGTTTGCCATCTGAGGCACTCCCATGAGAGCCATTACCCGGCCAAAGGCCATGGCAAACGCAACGATGTACATTACGGAAGCCAGTGTCTTGAGCGTCTCTCTGAAAAGCTCAGGATAATCCTTGAAGCTTACTGTCTTATATACAAACTGGCTGACTATTATTGAGTATATTACAGAAACACATGCTGCTTCTGTCGGAGTGAATATGCCGCTGTAGATACCGCCCAGTATTATAACCGGCATCAGTATGGCAAGGAAGCTGTCCTTGAATGTCTTCCAAAGCCCGTTGCTTCTGAGCTGTCCAACGCTGTTTCTTATCCTCTCCTTATCCTCGCCCTTTATCTTCCAGTATATATAGCTGTATATTATAAGGATCAGTCCTACCAGACAGCCAGGAAGTATACCGGCAATAAACAAATCGCTGATAGATTCTCCTGCTGTAAGACCGTACCATATGAAAGGTATGCTAGGCGGTATCATTACTCCCAGCGTTCCTGATATGGCAATGAGCGCTGTGGACCATGTCTTGTCGTATCCAAGCTCCACCAGAAGCGGAAGGGTCATTGCTCCGACTGCGGCAACCGTGGCAGGAGAAGATCCTGATATGGCTCCGTAGAACAGGCATGTTATTACGACTGCAGCAAGCATACCGCTTGTAAGATTTCCTATGAAATATGAGAACAGGTCGAACAGCCTTTTACTGATACCTCCGCGTCCCATTATTACTCCGCAGAATATAAACAGCGGGACAGCAAGTATAACGTACGAATCAAGGCAGCTCGCAACATTCCTGTAAACGTAATCCGCCGTAACGCCGTGTGTGTCTGTAAAAAACGCTACTGCCAGCATTGTAGCGCCGATGCTGACTCCAATAGGTACTCCCAGTATCAGAAGCCCTACAAACACTATGCCTACCAATAACAATGCATCCATTTACTTAAACACCTCCTCTTCATGAATTTTCCTGGATTTCGTTTTTATGCTTAAATCCCCCTCTGAACGTGTGTATAAGAGACTGTACAAGTCGTATCACTGTCAGGCACGCTCCTACAAACAGAGACACATATACCATCCACATAGGGATCCTGGCCGCAGGGGAAAGCTGCGGATGCACCCACATCGTCTGCAAGGATCCTATTCCTATAACTATAAGGGCTACCGCAAAGGCAAGGAATATAAGATCCTGCACTATTCCAAGCGGTGTCTTCAGCTTTGGCACCAGTGTCTCCACTATGTCCACCTTAAGTGAATTCTTGCATTTTACCGAATAGCTTATTCCGAGAAATGAAAGCCATACAAACATATATCTCGAAAGCTCCTCAGGCCATGGCAGCGCCTTCGCGAAAACGAAACGCAAAATGATCTGAAAAAACATGACCAGTACAATGGCTGCCAGAAGTACTGCCATCAGCACTTCTTCAAAATACTTGTCTAGCCATCTCAGTACTTTCATCGCTAACCTCCTTTACATTAAATACAATAACTTGTTTTATCCTTTAGTAGAAAAATGTCTGTCTGAACACAGGCATCCCGCTCTTTATAGTCGCGAGAGGAACGAATACTTTTTCGCTCTCCTTTTCGTTACCGAACCTGTCAAAGAATACCTGCTTTGAAGGGATAATATCAAAGATCGCAATATCCGCTCTTGAGCCTGCGGCAAGCGTGCCGATCTCGCTTTCCATATCGATTGCCTTTGCAGGTCCGATGGTCACTGCTTCAAATACAGACATCTCATCCATGCCGCAAAGCAGAGCTGTGTTCATCGTATGCAGCAGGCCAAAAGACGGCTTTTCCCACATCATCTTTACAACTGCATCGGAGCTTAAGATATCCGGGTAAAATCCCTGCTCAAAGGCATCTGTAAGGTTCGGTATGGTCCAGTGTATACTGCCGTTTCCCGATTCAAACAGTATTCCTTTTTCTCTTCCCTTTATGACGGCCTCCTTTATCTTCCTGTTGTCGTCAAAAATCAGCTCCCCCAGATTCTGATACAGATGCGTATATGAGTCTCCCGGCCTCAATATATCTAAGATGCCTTCCACGGGAGCATCCTCAGGAAGGTTGGCGCAGTGAACCGCCAGTATGCAACCGTACCCTTCTTTTTTGATCCTTTCCGCTATGTCAACGGCTTTTTTCAAAGGCTCAAGACCAAAACCCTCTGTTGTCTCCCGGGCTATTCTCAGCTTCAGACCTTTCAATACATCGGGATATTTCCTGAACATTGCCAGGATCTCCGGATAATTCAGCTCCATATCCTCAGGGTCACAGTTTTCACCGTGGACAAAACCTGCTTTGACTCCTTCAGGCGAAAGGCTTATATAGGCTTTTATCTCCGTTGCCGATGATCTGATGCCGTCTCTGTAAAAAACATCGAAATTCATCGTTCCCGCAGACCCGGCATCCACCCCGGTGGTCACTCCCTGTGCCGGGCAGATTATATCCGCGTTTATTCCCAGATTGTTACCTCC
>CAWVKQ010000089.1:0-38966 GCA_963929955.1 Bacillota bacterium | reverse complement strand
ACATACGCCTGTTCAGCGTTGAGATTTGCTGTGTTTTGCATGATACTTCCACCTTCCTTTTGAATTTCAAATACACAACTTTTTCAGGCTTTCCGCCCTGATGTCCCTCATTAATCGCGGCCTATGAAGTTGATCTGCTTCTCAAAATCATTGGTCGCGCAAATCCCCATTTCCTCAACTATATCTGAAACATCCACCGGTTCCGTATTCCCCGGCAGCATGGAGTTGAGCATCCCGCCTATGACTATGTTGTACTTCTTGCCTCTCTTCTTTTCCTCTTCCTTGAGCTGTCTCGCATAATCCAGAGTCTGCCCGCAGTGTACGCTCACGCATACCGCATCGGCATCTTCCTCGTCGTAGAGGTCCAGTATGAAGGACGGCTCCATATTTGTGCCGCAGTCCACCACTTCAGCGTTCATGTCAGACCATACGTTGTCTATGAGCATAAGTCCGTAGCTGTGTCCGTCAGCAGAGCCGCATACGATCTTCTTGCCCTTTACCATGCTGTCATATCCCTTTTCCTTAAGGTCTTTTACTATATTCTCTGTCATCTCCATGGTTTCTCTTCCCAGGACAGTAGGCACGTACGGCTTGAATTTTCCTGCCTCCTGGATGCTTGGATGGAATTCCTGCTCGAATTTGACAGGATCGAATCTCCTCAGCACCATTACCATTTCGAGAGGATCCTTGATGTTTACGCCGGCTTCCTCGAATCCCTTCATGACGTTATCATAGAATTTCGTTCCCTTTTCGATAAGAAGATCTCTCATTTCCTCGAACTTGGTGAAGTCTATGATGTCGAGCCATTCCTTGGCCTTACGCTCAACGCCTATGCCGCATTTTACTATGTTGAACAGCTCGTCGAGCGTCGGCACTCTCAGCGCTTCCGTAACAGATACCGGATTTATTACGGTCGGCATGTCGTACTTGAGGTTTATTATGGCCTCAATAAGCATCTCGGATGCTCCGAGTCCGTAATTGGCCTCTATATCGTGATCCCACTGCTCATTGGTGGAACCGTTGTAATATGTCACAAAAGGATGATCCGGCGTTCCGTAAAGCTTCTGCATAGCCAGAGCGAAAGCCATTCTCGGAACTATCTCCGACAGGAGCCCGCCGTATGACAGCGCCATTCTCGCTCCGCAGAGATCCTCGATGATGTAGTGCTCTATCATCTCGTATCCTACGTATGATGCCACGTCCATGAAGAATCCCGGCATTCCGTCCTCAGGATATGTCACGCAGTCGAGACCTTCGTCTTTTTTCGCGGCCAGTATGCCCATTGTCCTGAACATGTCCGAAAATCTCTTTTTCTCTTCATTGTAGCCCGGGTACTCCCATATGAACGTCGAAAAGCATCCCAGCCTTGACGTTCCCGCCTCAAGAGCGTATTTTGTCTCGTTGAGGTTGTTTGGGCTCGCCAGATGCCAGTCCTGCCAGCAGCAGTCTACAGGAGCCGCCTCCGTATGAGCCAGCCAGTCTTCTTCCTTTTCCATCAGATAGCTTGTAGGTTTCGGCGCTCCCTCCCAGTCCTTGGGATCAAGGCCTACGAGCTGGCTTGGTATAGACTGCATGGAACGCACTTCAAATCCCGTGCGTTTATGGAACTCATCTATCTTCTTTATGGCATCCAGCTCCTCCTCGAGAGTGGACAGGCCTACGAGAAGCTGGTATGTCTGCTTGCCATTTTTGAGATTTTCCTTTCTGTATTCCAGATGGCTCTTATATCCGGTCTCTTTAAGGAAACGCGATTTGTTCCACGGAATATCTTTGGCCATTTCTCTGCCTTCCCTGACCATATCGTTTCCGTCAGGAAATCCTTCAGGTATAAGGCTCTGTATATATTCCTTCAGTTCCTGCTCCATAATTTCACCTTCCTCTTAATTATCAATATCTACACATGAGCTTTCTGTTTATATACTTCCCCTTTAAGCAGGCCGACAGGCTCTCATACCTCCCTCCTTCAATTGAACCTTGCCGACAATATTATCATTCTCTCCATAAATATATCAACATCGTTTATCAGATCGTTGAAATACATATCCTCCTGCCTGTGCTCCAGCTTGTATTCCCTGTTCTCCGACATCCGCCTTATACACTCTCCTCCTATTTTGAGGGCGTATTCGGTGGCTTCCTCAAGAGTATCTCTCGCCACTCTGTCGAGAGGTGAATACACCAGATACTTATGCGTCACGCTGTCGGGCCTTATGAGTATCTCTATGGTCTCTATGGCCTTGCCCACAGCGGCTCCCACGGCGTTCGCCACCTCCGCGTGCTCCGGGACCGTTATGCCGGTATGGAGTCTGTCTCCCGCCTTTGTCAGCCAGGCAGCGGCCGGAGCCCCTATCCCTATGAGCTTTTTCGGTATCGTATAGTCTGCCTTGAGCACCTTTGATCTATGCCTGAAAAACAGGTCGTTGAGAAAATAATCGTAAAGGCTTCCCTCGCTCATATCTATCTCCCTGTCGTCAAAGAACAGAGCGGACTGTATGAATGCGGAGTCCAGCTTCTCCACTATATTTCTCTCTATCTCTTCAAGAAATTTTTCCTTTGTTTTTCCGTACTTCCTGCATATTACTTCCACTGCCATTTCCGGTATCTCCGGATCCCACATCCTGTATTTCCCCGTGACATGGAGTATGTCTGTCGGCGTCAGCGATATCCTCATTATGACGCTTTCCTTTACCAGATTGTCCAGCACCTTTGCCATGTTGGCCAGGTTCACGTTCTTCTTCAGGTAGTCCAGAGTATGAGGCATATATCTCAATATCTCTATTATGATACGCTCCTCATCGTTATATGAAAGATTGTCATACTTTTTTGCCAGCACATATGCTTCGTAATCCCTGAAAGTAAACGTATCATCACGGTCATTGTCATATATGAATTTGATCTCATCCTTAAGATCCGGGTATGTGTTCACTGCCAGTGACAGAGGCATTGATTTTTCCGGTCCCACATTTATGTTGCCGTACAGATCCATGTATATCCTGCTGTCTCCGCCTATGCCTACTGTGAATATCTCGGCAGCCCTTACATGGGTGAACCATCCTCCCACCTTTGCTCCGGAATTGCATATCTCAACATGCCCGTCGGTGATATTGGCTATATCTGTGGTTGTCCCGCCCATATCGACTATAAAGGCATCCTTTTCTCCCGACAGATGCATTCCTCCTATAACGCTTGCGGCAGGTCCCGACAGTATCGTCTCTATAGGCTTGCTCCTTGCGCATACATCTGTCATAAGGCTCCCGTCTCCCTTCACTATCATGAGAGGAGCCTCTATGCCGCACCTGTCCATAACATTCCTTACGGCATCCATAAGCTCACATACCATAGGGATCAGCTTGGCGTTGAGATTTACCGTTACAGTTCTCTCATAAAAGCCCAGGGAAGACGTAAGGTCATGGGCGCAGGCCACCGGGATCCCCAGAGTCTGATCCACCACCTGCTTCACATATATCTCATGAGCGGGGTTCCTTACGCTGGCGTATCCCGAAACAGCTATGGCGTCTACTCTCCCTCTGTAGGATTCCACAGTCCTTCTGACCTCTTCCACATCGAGGTTTTCCTTGAGTCTGCCCTTTATGTCGTATTTTCCCTTTATGACCGAAACCTTCCTGGATATCATCTTGCCGCGCGGACGGCCGCCTATGAGTATGAGCCCCACCTTGCAGCCGCGTCCTTCGACTATGGCGTTCGTAGCCAGCGTCGTTGAAAGACATACCATCGATATATCGCCGAACATTTCTCCGGGAACGCTCTCAAAACTTTCTTCTATACACGCTTTAAGATCGTTCTTTGTGGTGAGAGTCTTGTTCTTCACCAGTATCTTCCTGGTCTCCGCGTCTATTACGACTATGTCGGTATATGTCCCTCCGGTATCGATCCCTATGATCTTTTTACTCATTTTATTGCCTTGAATATATCATCCATCTTTTCGAGAGTTTCATCTATATCAGCCATTGTATGGGCTGTTGTCAGAGCTCTGTGTGCAGGCGTGATATCAGTGGATGTGTCATGGAACCACAGTCCTCTTTCTATGGCGCCCTTTACGAATTCCCTGTCTTTATCTCTGTCAAACTCTTTCGCGATCTTTCTGAAATCAAAATCATCCTCAGGATCCTCGACTCCGAAGTAGATAGCCCATCTTGCGCCTATTCCTCTTACATGTCCCGGCATACCGTGCTTTTTGAAAAGATCGTCGATGCCGCTGAAAAGCTTTCCTCCGATCATGTCAAAGTGATCGTAAAATCCCGGCTCAAGCGCCATTTTCATACATTCCACCGCAGCCATCACAGGCATGAGCGATCCTGTGTATGTTCCGCTCATCACGACCTCTCCGAACGGCGAGAAGTGATCCATTATCTCGGCCTTTCCGCCGATGAGAGCTATAGGCAGTCCTCCTCCTATGGCCTTTGCCGCCGTAGTGAGATCAGGATACACTCCATAGTAGCTCTGAGCCGAGCCCGGTCTCATCCTCAGACCGCATATGACCTCATCGAATATGAGTACTATGTTCTCTCTGTCAGCTATCTCTCTCACTTTCCTGAGATAATCTCCGTGAGCCTCCAGGCAGCCGCAGTTGAAACTTACAGGCTCCATTATTATGCAGGCAACGTCATCCTTGTATTTTTCCACAGCATGTTCAAGAGCATCTATGTCGTTGAATACCACGTTCACTACGCTGTCTCTGGCTTCCTTGGCGAATCCCGGCGAATCAGGCACTGTGACAACCTCTCCGTACTGATCCTCCTCGTGGACCGCGCTGTGGTTGAACCATATGGCCTCGTGCATTCCGTGAAAATGCCCTTCGAATTTTATGACCTTGTCTCTTCCCGTATATCCTCTCGCCAGTCTTATGGCTCCCTGAGTCGCCTCTGAGCCTGTATTTGCCAGTCTTATCTTTTCACAGCTCGGGAACACCTTTCTCGTGAGTCTGGCCAGCTCCACAGTGTCAACGGTATCATAGTTCATGAAGAACCCGCGTTCTATGGACTTCATTACAGCCTCTCTTATCCTCGGATGATTGTGTCCGAACATGGCTGCTCCGCTACCGCCGTGATAGTCTATATATTCCTTTCCTTCTATGTCGTAAAGTCTGCTGCCCTCGGCATGGTCAAGATAAAGGGGCGCTCCGATGATGCCGTTATACCTCTGGCCTGCTGAAGAACCCCCTACCAGATACTTACTCGCTTCCTCGTATAAACTTGCTATTTTCATATTTACACCCTCCTGAAACTTTTTTGTACGCACACATGGATATCATTGATTATTTCGTCTATTTTTACAACTATTTTATAATTGTTAAGTTTATTTTACCCTGCGAAGTTCTGTGCGTCAACATTTTTTTGATATTTTTAATAATTATCGCATTAAATGTGCAAATCAATTGTATCAAAAAACATACAAAAAAGGAGTGAATTCAATGATTCACTCCTGCTACACAAAAGTAAAAATCGGTTTAATTTTAACTAATTTGCTGTCAGCTCTCTTCTCATATATTCCGCTGTATACGAATCGATCCCGCTTTTCAGGAATTCCTCGGGAGTTCCTTCAAATACGACCTCTCCGCCGTTCTTTCCTCCGTCCTTTCCGAGATCTATTATATGATCGGCCCGTTCCAGTACGCTTATATCGTTATCCACCATGATGACGGTATTCCTGTTTTTTACGATCCTCTCTATAAGCTCCATCAGCACATTTATATCCTCGCCGTGAAGCCCTGTCGTAGGCTCATCCATTATATATACCCTGCCTTTTGATTTGAGTCTTGAGGCCAGCTTGAGCCTCTGCAGCTCTCCTCCCGACATGGTGGACGTTGCCTGTCCGAGAGTCACATAGCCGAGACCCACCTCGCTGAGGCTTTTCAGCTTTTCCGAGAATTTATATTCCCCGAAGAACTCCAGCGCTTCGGATACCGTCATCCTGAGGACCTGGTATATGTTCTTTCCGTTGAACTCATATGAAAGAGCTTCATGGCTGAATCTTGTGCCTCCGCACTCCTCACATACGGATATTACGGGATCCATAAAGGCCATTTCGCTTTCTATGACGCCTCTGCCTTTGCATACGGGACATGCTCCTTTTGAATTGAAGCTGAACATGCCGGCGGCAACCCCGTTTTCCCTGGCGAACAGCTTCCTTATATCGTCCATCGCGCCCACGTATGTGGCAGGATTCGATCTCTCCGTCTTTCCCGCAGGATCCTGAGTTATTATGACCGCATCCCTTATCCTCCTCGGGAGCTCCGTGCATGCAAGCGTCGTCTTGCCTGCTCCCGCCACACCGCTTATGACGGTGAGCCTGTCTTTCGGTATGGTCACGGAAAAGCCCTTCAGATTGTTTTCACGACAGTCTTCTATGATGAATGCCTCGTCTCTGCTCCATTTTTCCGGAACCATCCGCTTTGCCGCAAGGCTCTCAAGAGCATCCGCCTTTTCTCTCTCGGTTCTCTCAAGCCATCTTCCCGTAAGCGTGTCCGCTTTCTTCAGTTCCTCAAAGCTTCCCTGGAACACTATATTGCCGCCCTTTTCTCCTGATCCGTATCCGAGTTCTATTATCTCATCAGCTATCTCCATCACATTTTTATCGTGCTCGACAACCAGAACCGTATTCCCTTTGTCCCTGAGCTTTACAAGTATTTCGTCGAGCCGCTCTATATCCTTGGGGTGGAGGCCCTTGCTGGGCTCGTCGAATATGTAGCTGACACCCGTAAGGGAGCTGGCGAGACAGCTTACTATATTGAGCCTCTGGGTTTCCCCTCCGGAAAGCGATCTTGCTTCCCTGTTTAGATTAAGATATCCGAGCCCTATATCCTCTATGCTTTTCAGGGTATATATTATTTTTTCCGTTATTTCCCTTCCAAGCTCAAGATCAAGACCCTTCATAAAATCCATAAGATCCGATATCTCCATCTGCCCCGCATCCCATATGTTCTTTCCGTCTATGGTGCTTTCCAGAGCTTCTTTTCTGAGTCTCCTTCCTCCGCATTCCCCGCATACCGTCTCCACGGTAAAATCTCTTATGATCCTGCCGGCCGTGCCCTTTACCGCTGTGACATCCTTTTTGAGATACAGCCTCTCAAGCTTGTCCAGAAGCCCTTCGTATTTGGTATTATATGATTTTTCCCATACGCTGCCTGTATTGTTCTCTATATTTACGATCCTCTCCTCGCCGTGAAGCAGATCGTGCCATTCCCTTTCCGTAAAATCACGCAGCGGCTTATCGCAGTCAAAGTATCCCGAATTGGCGTATACCTGCCACATATAGCTGTTTTTCTGGAAGCTTGGGAGCATGATCGCGCCTTCGTTCAGGGATCTTGACATGTCAAACACCTTATCAAGATCGAACTTGAGTATCCTTCCTCTTCCCTTGCAGACAGGACACATTCCTTCAGGATCATTGAAGGAATAGGCCTTTGACAGCCCCAGTCTTCCTGAAGCGCAGCGTGAATAAAGGAGCCTCATCATGGGGCTGATGCCTGTGATCGTACCTACCGTGGATCTTATATCAGCTGATGCTGTTCTCTGCTTCATTATTATTGCCATGGTAAGGTTCTCGATGCTGTCCACATCAGCCGCCGGAAAATACGGGAGCCTGTTTCTCGTATATGCCGGGAATGTATTGTACAGCTGCCTCATTGATTCCGCGGCTACAGTGTCAAAAACCAAAGAGGATTTGCCGGATCCGGAGGCGCCGACAAATACCACTATCTTTCCCTTTGGGATATTTACATCCACATTTTTTAAATTGTTCTCTCTTGCTCCTCTTATAGCTATGTATCCTTTTCCCGATCCCATCTATTTTTCCTCCTGCAGATCCATGGAAATAGGGAACTGCAGCTTGTTGAGCGCTATGCTCACAAGTCCTTTCGCGTAGTTTCTTTCGATGTTGCTGTCTATTGATATATCCGGTATGTGCTTCTTTGAAATCACCTCATTGCACTTGCTCCATACGCGCATGAGCTCTTCGCTGTTTATGTCATTGCCCATTATTACTATCTTTTCCGGATCCACGGTTCCTATTACGATCATGACCATCTTGAACACAAGATCGCAGAACTCTCCCCTGTCTCTGCGCATCTCCTCCTGATGCTTCCTGCTGATCCCGAAGGCTTCGGCTATATACGAAAGCTCTCCCGAATACTGTGATGATCCGTTTATGACCTTCCCGCCTATAATGAAGCCGGCTCCTACGCATCCGTTCTCATCCGTCGGGAAAAATATGGTTGCGAGATCTCCTTCTACGGAAGCTCCGCTGTATATGCCGTACGATATGAAATCCATATCGTTTCTCACTTCCGCTTCGATCCCGAATCTTCTCTTTATATTGCCTTTTATATCAACTCCCGTAAGGCTCTCCACATCGCAGGATTCCACGATGCCGCCGTCCACTACTCCCGGCACTCCGAATGATATTCCCCTTATGAGAGGATCCTTTTCTATCACTTCCGCGATAACATCTTCTATATACTGATAGTCCATGGACTCTTCGCGCTTTTCCTCATGAAGTCTTTCCTGGCCGAATGCATCGGCCACAACGTATTCCAGCTTGATATCGGATTCACAGATATCTATATATACCCCCATAACATGAAGGTAGTCCACGTTATATACATACTGGCTGGCCGGCCTTCCCGGCCTTCCCGATCTTATTTCCTCCTCATCCGCAGGTATGATCTCGTTTTCCTCGAGCATCTCATTGAGAAGAGTATTGCACGTCACTATACTCAGAGACGTTTTTCTGGCGATCTTCGCCTTGGTGCACTCTCCGCTCTGCTGCATCTCTCTTCTTATAAGTTCCTTGTTAAGCTGCTTTACCTCAGGCGTGCTCCACTGCATTTCATGTGTCCCTCTCTTTTTTACAAAATTTATTTAACCATTAATAAATATATTATAATATTTATATACTAATTTTGTCAACTGTCTTTGTAAAAACTTAGAACTTCCGTAAACACCTCTTTGCTGTCTTTGACTGCCTGTTAAAACAGCTTTTTTATTTCTCTCAGATTCTTCACAGGCACTATCTCGACCCTGCCTTCTGTCCTTCCCGCAAGCTCCCTGACGGTCTTTTCCGCTTTCTGGGCGTTCTTTACGGGGAGCACTATTCTCTCGAATCCAAGGTATACTGCTTCTCTTATTATCTTCTCGCTGTTCTGGACGGCGCGCAGATCTCCCGTAAGTCCTATCTCGCCGAACGAGATGGTCTTTCCCCCTACGGGTATCCCTCTGTAAGAGGAATATACTGCCATGGCAACGGCCAGATCGGTATAAGTTCCCTCAGGTCTTATTCCTCCCACTATGTTTACATACACATCCTGATCTATCATGGATACGCCCATTTTTTTCTCAAGCACTGCCAGGATCATACTGAGGCGCGAATTATCGACTCCGAGAGCCGTTCTTCTGGCAAACCCTATATTGGCCGGCGATGTGAGCGCCTGGACTTCCAGAACAAGAGGTCTTGTCCCCTCGTACACCGCCCCCACAGCCGAACCCTCGCTGTCCCTGTCCATCTCCTCCAGAAGAAGGCCTGAGAGATTTTCTATCTCTTTGAGCCCCTCTTCGCCCATTTCAAAGGCCCCTATTTCGCTTGTAGTGCCGAACCTGTTTTTATTTGCCCTGAGTATACGCATATCATGGCTGCGATCCCCCGTAAAGCTGAGAACACAGTCAACCATATGCTCCACTATCCTCGGTCCTGCCAGCTCGCCGCTCTTTGTCACGTGAGCCACTATAAAAACAGGTATGTTGCGTCCTTTCCCTATTTTCATCAGCTCGCTGCCGCAGGCTCTCACCTGCGAAACGCTTCCCGGTGCCGAATCCAGATCAGATGTGTATATTGTCTGTATCGAATCTATTATGAGAAATACCGGCTCAAGCCGGTCGCACACAGCGCTTATGTTCTCCATGTTTGTTTCGGACAGTATGAACAGATCATCAGGTATGCTGCCGCATACCCTGTCAGCTCTTATCTTTATCTGTTCCTCCGATTCTTCGCCTGATATGTAAAGCACCTTTCCCGATTTTTTCGCTATATTGGCTGCCGCCTGTATTATTATGGTGGACTTTCCTATTCCCGGCTCTCCTGATATGAGTGTGAGGGAGCCTTCCACCAGCCCTCCTCCCAGCACTCTGTTAAGCTCTCCTATACCTGTATCTATCCTCCTTTTGTCTCCCGATGCCACTGCGGAGAGCCTGGACGGCTGCACTGCTCCGCCCTTTTCATTCCTGCTTCCCGTCCTTCTCCTCTTATCATCCGCGTCTATATCTACGACCTTTTCCTCCACCATGGAGTTCCAGGCTCCGCATACACACTGTCCCATCCACTTCGGGCTCTCGTATCCGCATTCCTGACAGACAAAAACAGTTCTGTTCTTTTTCGCCATAGCTGCCTCCTTTCCGCCAAAGTCATTCTCCCTTCTGAAATTATCGCAAAAAAGGCTTCCCCTGTCCACCTCTGGAATAAGGAAGCCTTATAGCGCTTAGCATCGCGATCCCAACGCGACTTTTATATATTATTTATTTTCCTGCTCAGCCTGATGCTCCGCTATTATCTTCTGAGCTATCTGTGCAGGTACCTCTTCATATCTCTCGAATTCCATTGTAAAGCTTCCTCTGGCCTGTGTCATGGATCTGAGAACCACCGCGTAATCAAAGAGCTCCGCCTGAGGCGCTTCCGCCATGAGCTTCTGACCGCCTCCGGCCTGAGGCTCCATACCCAGTATCTTGCCTCTTCTCTTGTTCATATCTCCCATAACGTCTCCCATGTAATCGTCAGGAACGTTTATCTCCAGCTTCATAACAGGTTCCAGGAGGCAAGGCTTGGCTTCCGCTATACCCTTCTTAAACGCCAGGGAAGCGGCGATCTTGAATGCCATTTCATTGGAGTCTACATCGTGATAGGATCCGTCGTAGAGCACAGCCTTTATGTTCACTACCTTGCAGCCTGCGAGAGGTCCCTTTTCCATGGATTCTCTGAGTCCCTTTTCAACTGCCGGAACATAGTTCTTAGGTATCGCTCCTCCGAACAGCTCCTCCGAGAACTCGAATTCGTCCTGCGACGGTGAGAATCTTATATGAACGTCTCCGTACTGTCCCGCTCCTCCGGACTGCTTCTTGTGCTTGCCCTGAACGTCGGACGTACCCTTGATGGTCTCACGGTAAGCTATCTTCTGAGGTACGGTCACAACGTCAACTCCGAATTTATCCTTTAGCTTTGAAGTTATTATATTGAGCTGGATCTCACCCTGTCCTCCGAGGAGGGTCTGATGAGTCTCGATGTTTCTTTCCAGTCTGAAGGAAGGATCCTCTTCCATGAGCTTGTTGAGGCCTGTTCCTACCTTCTCGTCATCTCCCTTGTTAGCAGGTTCAACTGCTATGAACAGGGACGGTGCAGGGAATTCCACAGGAGGGAATTTTATTATGTTTGCCTTTTCGCAGAGAGTATCTCCCGTCTTTGTGAACTGGAGCTTCGCTATGGCTACTATATCTCCGGCAGCAGCCTCAGGGGCATCCTCCTGGCTCTTTCCTCTCATGAAGAACATTGCTCCCAGCTTCTCGGCCTTCTCTGCTCTCGAATTGTATATTTCCTGACCCGCTTTAAGAGTACCCGATATCACCTTGGCAAGAGATATCTTACCCAGGAACGGATCCGCTATGGTCTTGAATACAAACGCCGCAGGCTTTCCCGCAGGATCCACCTTTATCTTTATATCCTCATCCTTATCGTTCACGGCATCGTAATCCTCGTGATCGGTCGCTTTCGGAACAAGATTTATAAAATCTTCCAGAGCCTCCTTGATCCCTTCTCCTGTCATTGCCGAGCAGGCTATGACAGGCACTATGTCTCCGGCTCCTATACCCTTTGAAAGGCCTTTGTTGAATTCATCATCGGTAAATTCCTCTCCTGAGAAGAATTTTTCCATCAGCTCTTCATCTGTCTCCGCTATCGCTTCCGTCAGAGCATCTTTATCATCAAGGGTAACCACCGATGTGCCGAACTTATCCTTAAGCTCTGCGATGGTTTCTTCAACGTTCACGTTCTCCTTGTCGGTCTTGTTTATGAGGAAGAACTTAGGCACTCCGAACTGCTTGCATGAAGCCCAGGCCTTTTCAGTTCCGACCTGTACGCCCGAAGAGGCATCTACGACTATCGCCGCGGCTTCCACAGCCCTCAGAGCTGAATTTACCTCACCTACGAAATCGAAAAATCCCGGCGTATCCACAAAGTTTATCTTAACGTTCTTGTACTCTACCGGTACGAGGGACGCGCTTATGGAATATCCCTTTTCGATCTCCATTTTATCGTAATCGGAAACCGTATTTCCGTCTTCTACCTTTCCCAGCCTGCTTATGACTCCCGTCGCAAGAAGCGCAGCTTCAAGAAAGGTAGTCTTACCGCAGCCGCCATGCCCGACCAGTGCAACATTTCTTATGTTTTCGCTCTTATAGCCCTTCATCTAATGAGACCTCCTAAATAATTTTGTAACAGATGGTACTATTATACCATTGCCGTCACTTCATAGCAATAAATTTAAATTCCAATATTTCTGAAAAGTCGTGGATATACTTAAATGTTTCCTAAAAAGATCTCATTAAAAAACAGATACGGTCTCCGTACCTCGCATACAGATGTCCGTACCTGTCTTTACCTTATCCCGCATTATTAAAAATCAGCCGATTTTGGCGTTCTCGGGAACGGTATGACGTCTCTTATATTGCTCATTCCCGTAATGTACATTATTATCCTTTCAAATCCAAGTCCGTAGCCGGAATGCTTGACTCCGCCGTACTTTCTCAGATCCATGTACCACCAGTAATCCTCTTCCGTCATGCCTGTTTCCTCTATCCTGTTCTTAAGGACTTCGTATCGTTCCTCCCTCTGGCTGCCTCCGATTATCTCACCGACTCCCGGAACGAGCAGGTCGCATGCCGCCACTGTCTTGCCGTCGTCGTTCAGCCTCATGTAAAAGGCCTTTATATCCTTTGGATAATCCGTTACGAACACAGGCTTTTTATATATCTTTTCCGTTATATAACGTTCGTGTTCAGTCTGGAGATCTATTCCCCATTCAACAGGATACTGAAAATCCTCTCCCGACTTTTTCAGTATATCCACAGCCTCGGTATATGTTATTCTCGCAAAGTCCGAGTCCACTATGTTCTTAAGCCTGTCCATGAGCCCCTTGTCTATGAACCTGCTGAAAAACTCCATCTCCTCCGGAGCGTTCTCCATAACGTAATTTATGATGTACTTTATCATATCCTCCGCAGTGTCCATATCATCCTTGAGATCAGCGAATGCCATCTCAGGCTCTATCATCCAGAACTCGGAGGCGTGCCTTGCGGTATTGGAATTTTCCGCTCTGAACGTAGGTCCGAATGTATATATATTCCTGAATGCAAGGGCGAATGTCTCTCCCTCAAGCTGTCCGCTCACGGTGAGCCCTGCCTCTTTTCCGAAAAAGTCCTCGCTGTAATCCACTCCGCCGTCCTCTCCCTTCGGGAGGTTCTCCATATCGAGAGTTGTGACCTTGAACATCTCTCCTGCGCCTTCGCAGTCGCTGGCTGTTATTATGGGCGTATGCACATATACGAAGCCTCTTTCCTGAAAGAATCTGTGTATGGCGTATGCCACGATGGATCTTACTCTGAAGACCGCGGAGAATGTATTGCTTCTGGGTCTCAGATGCGCTATCTCCCTCAGAAATTCCATGGAATGTCTCTTTTTCTGAAGAGGATAGTCAGGATCCGATCCTGCCTCTATTATGACCTCTTCAGCCTTTATCTCAAACGGCTGCTTGGCGTCCGGCGTCATCACGAACCTTCCCGTCACCTTCAGAGCAGCTGATATCGGAGCCTTTGATATTTCCGTGAAATTATCCAGATTCTCCGCTTCGTATACCACCTGCACAGGCTTGAAAAACGTGCCGTCGTTCAGCTCTATGAATCCGAACTTGTTGGAGCCTCTGTTCGTTCTGACCCATCCTCTTACCGTTACCAGGCTGTCAGCGTATTTTTCCGTTTCCCTGAAAAGCTTTTTTATCTCAATGTCTTTCATAATATCGTCTCTCCTGTCAGTATGGTTCCTGAGCCGCGTTATATTCGCGCTATACTAATAGAGCTTCGCTCCTGCCGGTATGCTGTCGTCTACCATGAGAAGGTGGAGCTTCTCGGCTCCCTCTTCGTGATGAATGGCGCTTATAATCATACCGCACGAATCTATACCCATCATATTTCTCGGAGGCAGGTTCGTAATGGCAATAAGCGTCTTGCCCACCAGCTCCTCAGGCTCATAGCAATCGTGTATGCCGCTGAGTATGATCCTGTCCTTGCCCGTGCCGTCGTCGAGAACGAATTTCAGGAGCTTCTTTGACTTAGGCACTGCTTCGCATTCCTTCACCTTAACAGCTCTGAAATCCGACTTGCTGAATGTATCAAAATCCACGAACTCCTCAAAGAGCGGTTCTATCTCCACCTTTGAAAAATCGATTTCTTCGGCTTTTTTCGTCTCAGCATCCCTGTTCTTCTTCGGAGCATCGCCCTTATCAATAGGCTTCATTGTAGGGAACAGTATTACGTCTCTTATGGTAGGCGCATCCGTGATCAGCATTATGACCCTGTCTATGCCTATGCCCAGTCCTCCTGTAGGCGGCATACCCACCTCAAGGGCATTTACAAAGTCCTCATCCATAGGGTGGGCTTCATCGTCTGTACCCGCATCCAGCTCAGCCTGCTGCTTTTTGAATCTCTCATACTGATCCACAGGATCGTTGAGCTCCGAAAATGCGTTGCATATTTCCCATCCGTTTACGTATCCTTCGAATCTTCTCGTTATTCTCGGATCCTCCGGATCTCTCTTGGCAAGCGGCGATATCTCCACAGGATGTCCTATAACGAACACCGGTCCGTCCAGATACCCCGGAACATCCTCGCAGTATTCCTCAAACATCTCCGCGATGATCTTGCCTCTGCTCATGCCCTTTATCTCTTCGGGATCCATGCCGTATCCTATGGCTGCCTTTCTGGCCTCCTCGTCTGTATCTATATTATGAAAATCCACTCCCGTTATTTCCTTTACCGCATCGGTCATATCCAGCCTTCTCCACGGAGGAGTAAGATCAAAGGTCTTACCCTGATACGTTATGACAGGGCTGCCTGTAGCGGCTATAGCTGCCTTGGACACGACCTGCTCCGTCACGTTCATAACGCTCTCCATATTGCCGTAGGCTATATAGCACTCCATTGACGTGAATTCCGGGTTATGGTTCTTGTCCATGCCTTCGTTTCTGAACATCTTGCCCATTTCATAGACCCTGTCCAGGCCTCCGACTATGAGCCTCTTAAGATAAAGCTCATTGGATATCCTGAGTTTCATATCAAGGTTGAGGGTGTTGTGATGAGTTTCAAAAGGTCTGGCGTTGGCGCCTCCGGCTATCACTGTAAGTATAGGCGTGTCAACCTCCAGGAATCCGAATTCTTCCTCGAGTACTCTCTTTATCTCGTGTATTATCCTGTCGCGCATAATAAACGCCTGTCTTACCTCAGGATTAACTATGAGATCCACATATCTCTGTCTGTATCTGAGATCAGTGTCTTTTAAGCCGTGCCACTTGTCCGGAAGAACCTGAAGAGATTTACTCAGAAGAACCATCCTGCTGACCTCAACGGTGACCTCGCCCTTCTGTGTTCTGAAAACCTTTCCCTCTATGCCGAAGATGTCGCCTATGTCATAAGTCTTGAACCATCTGTATTCCTCGTCGCCCAGAACATCCTTCTTAACATGACACTGGATCCTTCCTTTTTTATCCTGTATATCTATAAAGGAAGCCTTTCCCATCCCTCTCTTTGCCATCATCCTGCCGGCAATGGAAACTTCCTTTCCGTCCATGTTTTCAAAATCATCTTTTATATCCTGGCTGTAGGCGTTGACATCCCAGGTCTCCGTCAGGAACGGGTTTCTCCCCGCATCCTGAAGAGCTTTCAGCTTATCGCGTCTTATCTTTCTCTGTTCGCTTATGTTTTCCTCTGTAAGGTTCTTTTCTTCTGTGCTCATAACTCACCTCTCTGCCTTTTCTATCTGCTTATGTCGAGTATCTCGTAAGTAACAGTGCCGTCAGGTATCTCTACTATGACCTTATCGCCTTTTTTATGACCGATAAGCGCCTTTCCTACTGAAGATTCATTTGATATTTTTCCGTTGAACGGATCGGATTCCGTAGCTCCCACTATGGAAAATTCATCTTCTTCATTAGCGTCCACATCCATGACCCTTACCTTCAGGCCAACGTTGACAACATCGCCCTTAACGTCCTCTTCCTGTACGATCTTGGCCTTTCTTATCATGGTCTCAAGCTTATGGATCCTCTCCTCAAGCTCTGCCTGTTCGTTCTTTGCGGAATCATACTCGGCATTTTCCGATATATCTCCGTATGATATGGCTTCCTTTATCCTCTCAGCCACTTCCGCTCTTTTCACGGATACCAGTTCCTCATGCTCCTGAACAATTTTGTCATACCCTTCTTTAGTAAGCAGTATTTCATCGTTCATATTATCTGTCATGTTCGAAAATCTCCTTTCGCCCTTTTGTCGTATCGGATTATTATACTTTAAAACCGCTGCTTTGTCAATGATTGCAGCGGTTTTAGACATTCCGTATCTGCTTATCTGTCAGGCTCCCTGTATCGATACCCCAGGTCCTCAGGCCCATCCGAAAGGCGCTCGCTGCCGCCGCCTGTATATTTTGATGATCCGAACGCGATTATCAGCAGGAATATGACAGGCAGGAAAAACAGTCCCACCGTAAATCCGGCTCCGTGTCCGAAGGATCTTGACAGTTTGCTGTAAAACATTACCTGTATAACAAGAGCCGCTATGCCGCTTATGATAAGAAGTACGATCCCTCCCATAAACGCGCCTGAGCTGTTGCCTCCAAGCAGGGCTGAAGCAAATCCGTATGACATCATCACGGATCCTATTACCGTAACGACTCCTATACAGATAAGGATCACAAATGCCGCCACCCTCCAGAACAGCTTATACATGGTGTATATGTTGTATACAGGTATCAGGATCTTCCATCCCCTTTCGCCTGCTTTTGAAAATATCCTCCACCAGGCGATGATCATTATTATGGCTGCGATCCCTATCCCTATGTAATATCCCGCTCCAAGCTCGTCTCCCGTGCTGTAATAATAGCTGTAAGAATAATCCATGAACTCTTCTCCTCCTTCTCTTGGTTCTCTTGTATGAACGACTTCATTATACTTTATCATTGAGGCGCTTTCAATTCTATCTTCTTTCCTTCCTTCTTCCTCTTGCTGAATTCCGCAGTCGCCGTAAAAAGCGCATCCGAAGATGAATTGAGCGCTGTTTCACAGGAATCCTGTATCACGCCTATGATGAATCCCACGCCTACCACCTGCATGGAAACATCTCCCGATATACCCAGGAGACTGCAAGCCAGAGGCACCAGGAGCAGTGAGCCTCCCGCCACTCCGGAAGCTCCTGCGGCCGAAACAGACGCTATGAGGCTGAGAAGGAATGCCGTCGGAGGATCCACATTTATCCCCACAGTATTTGCGGCGGCCAGGGAAAGGACCGTTATGGTCACAGCCGCCCCGGCCATATTTACAGTGGCTCCCAGCGGTATGGATATCGAATATTTCTCCTCGTCAAGTCCAAGGCTTTCGCAAAGCCCCATATTGACAGGTATGTTGGCTGCTGAGCTTCTCGTGAAAAACGCCATTATACCGCTTACCTTTATGCATTTAAATACAAGAGGATACGGATTCTGCCTTATATTAAGGAACACTATTACGGGATTTATAACAAAGGCTACAAACAGCATGCATCCCACCAGTATGAGTATCAGCCGTCCGTATGAAGCCATGGCGCGTATCCCAACTGTTGATACTGTTGTGAAAACCAGACCCATTATGCCGAAAGGAGCGAAGCTTATGACCCATTTTATCGCTGTTGTAAGCGTATCGGATATGCTTGAAAACACCTCCTTTACAGTCTCGGAGGCAGCTCTCATCGCCAGCCCGAATATGACTGCCCATACGAGGATGCTTATGTAATTTCCTTCCACTATGGCTCCCACCGGATTGCTCACCGCGTTTATAATGAGAGATTCAAGAACCTCGCCAATACCCTGAGGCGCTGAAGCTTCGGCCGTCTCACCCAGCAGCAGTTCTGTCGGGAAAATGAAGCTGGCCGCCACTGCCGTAAATGCCGCCATAACGGTGCTTATGGCGTACAGCACGACTATCCTCCCCATATTGCTGCTCTTTCCCTTCTGGTGATTGCTCAGAGATGACAGAACTATAAAGAACACGAGCAGCGGCGCAAGGGCTCTTAACGCTCCCACGAACACATCTCCCAGTATCCCGACAGGGATATCTTCCGGCAGCGCGATCCCCAGCAGCACACCTGCTATGAGTCCCGCTATTATTCTCTTTACAAGGCTTATTTCATTCCATTTCTTCAGTATCTTCATAACATCTCTCCCTCTCAAAGCCCGGCTCTGAGATCAATTCAGTCCACTTTAACAGCCTACCGCCTGTGCATGGAAAAGTCAATAGTATAATGCACGAAACCTTATGAATACAACATTGACACCCCTGCCTGCCGATGGTATTGTAAAGATGCTACTATGATTTGGAGGTGATCGTAATGAAAATCAGCGGAGTGATATTCGATATGGACGGCACCCTGCTCAATTCCACGGAAATGTGGAAGGGCGCGGCCAGCAGATATATAACCTCTCTCAGGAAGGAGCCTGAACCTGATCTCGGTGAAAAGACAAAGGCAATGACCCTTCAGGAGCTGTGCGCTTATCTGAAGGCCGAATACAGGATCGCCGCTGCGGAGGAAAAGATCGCCAAAGGCTTTAATACCATCCTTCGCGAGGACTATCTGGCAAGTGTCGATCTCAAGGAATACGTTCCCATCGTTCTGGAAAAATTCAAGCAAAAGGGTATCGCAATGTGCGTCACCACTTCCACGGACAAGTCCATAGCCGAGGAGATCCTTATCCGCCTGGGCATATGCGACTATTTTTCACATATCGTAACATGTGAGGAATCGGGCGGAGGCAAAGGCGATCCCGAAGTCTTCGTAAACGCTCACAGTATGCTGAAGACCCCAAAGGAAGAAACCGTCGTCATAGAGGACGGGCTCCTGGCCATAAGAGGTGCCAAGGAGGCGGGATTTTACGTCATAGCTGTTGCCGACGAAAACGAAGCCGGAAACATTGATGAGATAAAAAAGCTCTCCGACCGGTACATTGAGAGCTTTGAGGAGCTTTTATAAAAGCCCTGTCCCAATAAAAGAGCCTGATCGAAGGAGCTGTCCCTTGATCAGGCTTTTTTACACATCGATGTTTTTACATTCCCGCCTTGATCTGAGCGAAAAAGCCGTATCCTCCGGCTATGTTGAAGCAGTCGAACCCGTTCTGCGAAAGTATTCTGCACGCTATATAGCTCCTGAGTCCGCTGTGGCAGTAGACATAGATGGTCCTGCCCTCCGGCAGCTTGTCCATATTGTCTCTCAGATCATCCACCGGTATATGGATCGCTCCCTCGATATGACCTGTATTGTATTCAAAATCCGTCCTCGTATCAAGAAGCACCGATCCTTCCGGAAGGTTTTCCGCTTCCTGCCAGCTGATCTGCTTAACCTTTCCGGTCAGAAGATTTTCAATGACATATCCTGCCATGTTGACAGGGTCTTTTGCCGATGAATATGGCGGCGCGTAGGCCAGATCCAGCTCAGTAAGATCATATGCTGTCATTCCGGCTCTTATGGCTGTTGCCAGAACGTCTATCCTTTTATCAGCTCCGCTGCTTCCTATTATCTGCGCTCCCAGTATTCTGCCCGTCCTTTTTTCGAAGAGCACCTTAATTGTCATCGGCTCGGCTCCCGGGTAGTATGCGGCATGTGACATACCGCTGGTTATAACATAGTCATAGTCCGTCCCCGCAGCCTTGAGGCTCCTTTCATTAAGTCCGGTGCTCGCTATAGTCATGTCGAACAGCTTCAGCACTGACGAACCCTGCGACCCTTTAAACGAGGTTTTTATCCCGCAAATGTTATCGGCGGCTATCCTTCCCTGTTTATTGGCAGGCCCCGCAAGGGAGATCACGGCCTGTTCCCCGGACACAAAATTCTTCACCTCTACGGCATCTCCCACAGCGTATATGTCCTTTTCCGATGTCTCCATGTGTTCATCGGTCTTTATGGCTCCCTTTATTCCCAGCTCCAGCCCCGCTTCCTTTGCCAGGGTGTTTTCAGGTACCACGCCTACAGCCATGATGACTATATCGCCTTCAGCCGGTTTTCCGTCCTTTGTTATGACCCTTTTTACTCCGTCCGCGTCTTCTATCCGCTCCACCGCGCAGTTTCTTCTCAAGTTTATTCCCTTAGCTGTCATATAATTATGTACAAGAGCCGCCATATCTTCGTCAAGAGGAGGCATAACATGGCCCGAACGCTGAAGGAGCGTTACATCCATGCCTCTCGATCTGAGATTCTCCGCCATCTCAAGCCCTATGAATCCCCCTCCTATTACAACGGCGGATCCTGCTCCCGCCTCTGCGATATGATCGTATATCCTGAACGTATCCTCAACTGTCCTCAAAGTAAAAACGTTCTTTCCGTCCGCTCCCGGCATATCAGGCACCACAGGCTTTGCTCCCGGAGAAAGTATGAGTTTATCGTAGCTTTCGGCATACTGTTTCCCGCTTTCCGTTTCCTTTACGGTCACCGTTTTGGCATCCTTATCTATGCTGACTGCTTCATGTCCTGTCCTGACATTTATCCTGAATCTTTCAAAGAAGCTTTCCGGCGTCTGAAGGGTCAGTTCACCTCTGTCCATTATCTTGCCTCCGATATAATACGGAAGACCGCAGTTGGCATATGATATGTATCCGCTTCTCTCAAGTATTATTATCTCCGCATCCTCATTCAGACGTCGCAGTCTTGCGGCAGCCGTGGCTCCACCTGCAACTCCGCCAACTATAATCACCTTCATTGTTTCCTCCTTTGGGCTTTCCCCTGTATCTTACTGCTGTTTAACTGTCTAAAGGCATTTCGTATATCATGAAATCCTCCCAGCCTGTCTCTTCAAAAAACATGTTCACAGTCCCTCTGTAGCTGAACCCCATTTTTCTGTAGAGCTTTTCTGCCGGCAGATTCCCGTTTATAACGTCGAGCCTTATGGCTCTTCGGCCGAGCGA
Source organism: Bacillota bacterium (assembly GCA_963929955.1). Lineage (GTDB taxonomy): Bacteria > Bacillota > Clostridia > Peptostreptococcales > Anaerovoracaceae > Lentihominibacter. The sequence goes on along the minus strand of CAWVKQ010000089.1, from coordinate 17,722 downwards.
TCTGGAAACCTCCACGGCTTTTTCGACCAGGTATCCGCCTATGCCTTTGCCGTGACAATGGGGAGATACGCCCAGTATATGTATGGCTGAGATCTTTTCTCTGGGGCCCGCTATCTCCCATTCCACCTGATCGTAGCCTTCGTTCCACTGATGGTTTATAACCATGGCTCCCGCGTAACCGCCCTCATCCGAAGCCACGTAAAGCTCTCCGTTTTTTATGGAGCTCGCTATGTATTCTTCGTCCGGATATTGATCCTTCTTCCATCTCGGCCCGTATTCCGAATCTTCCATAGCGTCTATAAGCTCATCGTAAAATCTCTTTATCGGTTCCAGTTCATCCTCTCTTGCCAAACGAAATTCCATCTTTTCTCCTTTACCTCTTTCAAAATACAAGGTTATTTTATCACATTTTTTCAGTTTGGCTGATTTTATTTTATTGTAATATTTTTAACTTTATGGTAAAATTTGTAATACATCGGACGGAGGATACCACTATGGAGAAAAAATCAGGATTTCAGACAACCGAAAAAAGATTGATGTCCGGTCTATGCAGGCTGCACGATCAGGCTGCATGCCGCTCCAAAGCCCTGAAACAGGAATACAGAGCCTGTCCCAAAGGAGATCTTTATATCAGAAAAAAGCGTGACCGATATTATTTTTACGAAAAGCTCAAAGAAAAGGAGCTGTCCATAAGCCGGGACAGGGAAAGGGTTTCCCTTCTCACACACAAAAGGATCCTCGAATATGAAATAAGCTGTTACGATACATTCTGCTCCTGTCTCGAATCAGCCATGAGCCGCTTTGCCAAATCCTTTGAGAGAAACGAACACAGAAACTCTTCCCTGACGATGAAACGGATACACACTTCTGGTGATACTCTGCAGCTTTTTATGACAAAAGATGCTCTCTCCTGGATGACCGAAGCATACGACAGGAATCCATATAATCCCGAAGGACTCGTCTATATGACCTCCGGAGGATTTAAGGTAAGATCGAAATCAGAAAAGATAATAGCGGATCTCTTATGGGACTACCGGATAAATTTTCGCTACGAAAGCAGGCTTTCTGTCGGCAGCCGGTATTTTTACCCGGACTTTACGATCAGAAGGGATTCAGGCGATATTGTCATATGGGAGCATTTCGGTCTCCTTGACGACAGCGAATATCTTGACAGCTCCCTGAACAAGCTTGATATGTACAGGCGCGCGGGCTTTAAACAGCATACGAACCTTATCTGTACCGATGAGGATGATATCGCTGCGCCTCATGTACTGAAAAATATAATTGAAAAATTCCTTATGTGATATCCGCAGGGATCTGCACTTTGCCGTATTCAGGTTCTTGTCAAAGGATCCGGCAGTTTCTTCATAAGGTGTTTCCGTATTTTGATTTTCAGCACGTAATCAGGCAGTTATCTTTTAACGCTGTTCCTTATTCCGATAAAATATATGTGATCCGGCAAAATTCACCGGATACAGCCTCTTCGGCATGTTGTAAGACGTTTACAGCGGTGCTGTTTCAGGGCAATACTGCCGTATAATCAAAAAACATCGCAAATGTGGAACATGTCCACTTTAAAACTTCCGCATTCTTTCGCAAAAACAAAAATACGGAAAGCTCTCACATGATATCTGCCGAAAATTATATCTGATAAAAGAATCCGGCAGGAGCACACCTAATACAGCTCATCAATGATACCGAAGGCGCATCCGGTCAACAGAGCTTGTTGCCGTTCGCCACCAGCTTGAACCTGTGACCCAGAACCTCGGCGGCTCTTCTGCACATCATCATCCTCTGAAGGAATATCTCAAAATAGTCCATGACGCTGCACATGGTATCATCAAGTTCAAGGTTCATCTGTATGATCTTCTTATCTTCCCTGAATTCTATGGTTGAAGCCAGAGCCGCATAGTTGACTCTGTCATGTATATCGAATCCCGATATGACGGGATTCTGGACTCTGTTCCTCCTTACATCGGTCTTGTCCGCCAGTATCACTGCTGCCGAAACCGTGTCCACAGCCGTTCCCGTACCCTCGTCATGATGTCCTATTGCTGTAACCACAGTTAATATGTCACGCAGAGGCATATCCATATCCTTAAGTATCTGATGTGCCAGAAGCGCTCCGTTGAGAGCATGGTTATGCCTGTTGATGCTGTTTCCTATATCGTGCATGTATCCGGCTATTCTTGCCAGCTCTGCCTCCCGCTTATCGTATCCAAGCCTTGTAAGTATCTCTCCTGCTCTTTCGGCGACTTTGGCGGCATGCTTTTTTGAATGTTCAGTGTATCCCAGTTCCTTTAAAACGTCGTTGCCCTTCTCTATGAGGCCGTTGATCTCCTCGTTTTTTCTTATATCCCTATAGTCTATGATCGTCCCTTTTTTTCCCTTGCTTTCATTTCCCACAGTGTATGTATTCTCCTTTTGTTTTTCCTCTACTATACACTGTGATTGTTTGAGGTTTTGTCCCTTTGATGTAAAGATCCTGTAAAGACAACCGCCTTATCTCTTGCTGATCCGATCCTTCAGGAATCTTTTTCTGTATTTAAGAGCCGCATATCTGTTTATGCGCCTCATGTAGACCGAGTCGTATATCCCTCCCACAACTCCGGCCACAGGTATGCCCTGGAGGAATTTCATATACAAAAGCTCCTTCGAAAGCATAGATGACGTCTTTTCTATCTGCCCGCTGCGGCTGTAGTCCTCCGGAAGCGTTCCGTCTTCTATGAATATATCTACGGCCCTGTTTCCCTCATCAAGAGCATCCCCGCAGCTTAAAGATGTCTCTATGATCTTCAGTATGAAATACCTTTCTTCTTCCTTTTCATAATCATAGCCGTAATGCAGGGCTGTCTCATACATGCTTTTCAGGATCATAGCAGTGAATAACGGTATGTCGGGTATCCCTATGCCTAGAAAGCCTAAGCCCACTCCTTCTATACCTGAAATGATCAGATTCTTCCCTCCCGATCTGGATGCTCTTTTTTTGAAATTTTTGAGATTTTTTCTCGTTTCCTTTTTATCCGCAAGCTCCGCGTTGACTTCGTATCCGCTCATGTGCCTTTCTCTGCTGTACGTTTTTTCTATTACGCCTGTGCCCTTCTCGAACACAAGGGCAAAAGCCTTTGAAAATGCTGTGTCAAGCTTGCTCTGAAGATTATCCGGCACCTTTTCCTCCAGCTTTCTGTTCAGGAGCGAATCCGTCTTTTCTCTGTACTTTTTCAAATACTCCTCTTCCTTTTTCATCACCGAATCCATTTCCTTCCGGGCCGGTGTTTTTCTTCTCAGCAACTTTCCTCTCCTTTCATATACATGTCCTTTATAAAAAGCTCATCTGTTCGCCGTCAGAAATACTCCTGCCGGCAGCCGCCTTTTCACGTATGAGACAGCCGCCTTTTATGCCTTCCGTAAATTCCGATTCCGTGCCGCTGCTTACCAGGATCAGCTCCTCGCGCGCTCTTGTCATTCCTACGTACAGCAGTCTGCGCTCTTCTTCCATATCGGTCTCATAGCCTTCTCTTTTAAGAGGGATCGATCCCTCTGACACGCCCGGTATTATAACTGCCGGGAATTCAAGCCCTTTTGACCCGTGGAGAGTCATTATCCTCACTGCTCCCGCCTTTACCGACCTGCCGCCCGCTCTTTGCGGATCGCCCTCTTCTCCCGCGATTATATCCTTCAGAAGATCGGAACAGTTTTCGTAAAACAGCGCCATATTGCGGAGCTTCTCCATCTCATCTGCGTTTTCTCCGCCTGTTTCCTCTATCCATTTATCGATGAATCGTACCGCCTTTTTCCCTCTGTAAATTTTCCCGAACCTTTCCGCGGCCTCGTCTATAACCTTCCGCGACAAAGGGCTGTCGTCAAGATCCCATATGAGTCTAAGCGCCCTTTTCACGGCATGCAGATCCTCATTGTCCTCAAGGTATCCCATAAAAGCAGTGACTCCCCGGACTCTTCTCGTTTTCAGGAATTCCTCACGCCCTGTCATTATGTAAGGTATCCCCTCACGTCTGAGGCATTTCTCCACAAGAGCCGCCTGGCGATGGGTCCTGCACAGCACCGCTATATCGTCAAAGCTTCTTGCCTTTTTCCTGCCGCCGCTCTCCATGACACGCTGGGCATCAAGCATACCTATGCCTCCTGTCATGGCGTTTATCTCCTTTGCGGTAAAAATGGCCTCACCTGTCTCGCTTACCGCCTGCACCATCCGCACAGGTGAATCTTCAGCGCCGGAACATGCGGCAAGCATCCTTTCTTCTCCCGGATTTTCGTTTATAACTTTCAGCGCCGCCTCTGTGACTGACGGTACATTTCTGTAATTTTCCGTGAGCCTTATCACATCCATGTCCTCAAAATCCTCTGCCGCCCTTTTAAAGCAGCCGGCATCTGAGCCTCTGAACCCGTATATGGACTGATCGGGATCACCTATGACAAAAAGCTCTCTCCCTTCTTCGTTCCATACCCGTATGAGGCTGTACTGAAGAGGGTTTATGTCCTGGAATTCGTCCACAAGAAGATATGAGAACCTGTCTTTCGGCACTTCTCCTTCCTTCATGAGCTTGTAGGTATTTATGAGTATATCATCAAAATCCCACAGGCCTCTCTCTTCCATGATCCTGTCATATGCTTCCGCTGCATCCTTCATGGATCCTCCGTTTTCAACGGCGCTCCACGGATCCGGATACCGGTTCCCCTGAGATTTAACATAAGATATGGCGCTTCTCAGCCTGCGGTGATCCGTATCCGCCCCCGTAAGCATTACGGCTTCCTTTGATATCTCTTCTGTTTCCTCCTCATCAGCCAGAGCAAATTTCACTCCCTGTGATCTCAGGATATCCATGCATACGGAATGGAATGTCCCTACTGTCATGGTCCTCAGGCGGCTGCTTTTCCCGACCTCCCGCCCTATACGCTCTCTCAGCTCCGCCGCGGCTCTGTTGGTAAAAGTAACTGCGGTTATCTCTGCCGGCTTCACTCTCCTGTTTTCGATAAGCCTGGTTATATGAGCTGCAAGAGTAGCCGTCTTGCCGGTGCCCGGCCCCGCTATTACCGCAACATTCCTTGATACGGATCCTGCCGCCAGCTCCTGCATACTGTTGAGCTCAAATTTTCCGTCACGATTTTTATCTTCTTCATATGGCTGCGTCTTCCCGGCAGCCAACTCCTCTTTCACGTTTTGCGTATCACGCGCATCTCCTGTCCCTATGATGCCAAACAGATCTGTCTGACCTTCTATGGTCTGCAGCTCATAAGGTCTGAAAAGCCTGACTTTCCCGTATTCTCCGTCAAAGCCCGGTATCAGCTCCACTCTTCCTTCTCTCAGCCTCTTTATTCCTTCGGCTGTAAGCGTGCCGAAGGCTTTTCTGATATCCTCCTCATGCACGGTCCTCAGGATATCGAACTCAGGCCCCAGAGTTCTTATCATATCCTTATATCTCTGCTGTACAGCCTTGCTTGAAGGCGATTTTCCCATGGCCGCCCCTATGACTTCTTCAAGAGGCATTAGGCTTTCAAAGGGCCTGGCGTTTTCCGGCCTGATGCCTTCCTTTCTGTCAGCCATCTGCTCCACACGGTGAAATACCCCTATGGTGAGCTTTCTTCCGCATACGGGACATATACCTCCGTAACGGTCTGTCTCGTCCGGTTTTATACAGATGCCGCATTTTCTGTGTCCGTCAAAATGATATTTGCCCTCCTCGGGAAAAAACTCTATTGTACCGCAAAGTCCTTTTCCCGTCTGCAGGGCATCCGCAAGTCCGGTGTATGAAAGCCGGCATTCAAGCAGATTTGCCTCCCTCCCGAGCTTTGAAGGAGAGTGAGCATCGGAATTGGATATAAGCTGGTATCTATCAAGCGCGGACACACGCCAGTTCATGGGAGGGTCGGATGAGAGCCCTGTCTCCATTGCATGTATATACGGAGTCATATCCTCAAAGCATTCCTCCACAGAATCGAATCCGGAAAATGCTCCAAATATGGAAAAATGCGGAGTCCATATATGAGCCGGGACGTAAACAGCCTCAGGACATATATCAAATATCAGTTCCGCCAGATCTCTGCAGTCCATTCCCAGTATCGGCCTTCCGTCAGAGTGGATGTTTCCTGTCTCTTCCAGCTTTGCGGATATCCTTTCAGCAGCTTCAAGTCCGGGGAGGATAATAAGACTGTGAACCTTCCTGACCCTGCCGTTTTTCTTGTATATGGAACTTATCTCTCCTGTCACCACAAAACGCGGCATGAAAAGATCAGGCGTGACATCATCACGTACCGCCTGATCCTCCTTCAGTACATAAAGCCCGTCTTCAACGGGCTTTAAGCTTTCATTAAGTTCCTTACGCCACCCGGGGTGAGTGAAATCCCCTGTGCCTGTTATATGTATACCCTTCCTCCTGGCCCACATATCAAGGGCCGCGGGTGTGCATTCTCTGCTGGTGGCTCTCGAATAATGCGAATGTATGTGCAGATCCGCAATATACATGCTTTCCCTCCTCATATGAAGAAGAATATCTTCAAAACGCCTATGATCACCGATACGGTAACCAGCAGGCGCGCAGCCCTGCCGGCCGACTCCTTTTTCCCGGCCATATTCACTATGAGGGCTATGACGCTGAGTCCTCCGAGACCCCATGCCGCCGCCTGGGACACCACATAGTTTGAAGGAAGGCTCACTGCTCCCATCACCGCTACGGCCATTCCCCATACAGCCATCACGTAAAATATGAGATTCTTCTTCTTTTCATCCTTTACCAGATACATAAGCAGCAGTCCCAGCACGCTTATGACACTCATCAAAACAAATAATATCAATAATATTCCCAAAGCCATTTTATTTACCTCTCTTTCCTTTTTTTCGGTTCTTGTCTTTCCTTGTGTATAATCTACACATTTTATATAAGGAAATTATGCAGGTAATTCTGAAGAATTCTAAAGATCCTCCGCGATCTTCAGACGTATGGTTATGGCAAACTCGTCTCCATGTTCCATAGTCTTAACATCGCCTTCGTGGGATTTTGCTATCTGTTCCACGTTCTTCAGGCCTATTCCATGGCTCTTTATGTTTTCATCTTTCTTTTTCCTGATATTCTCCTGGTATATCTCCACATACTCCCCGCTTCTCCGGATATTCATTTTCACCGGCTTTTCCTGATCAGCGTATTTCTTTACATTTGAAGCCAGATTGTCGAATATCCTCTTAAGATCCTGTATATTCGCCGAAACGGGAATCTCCTCAAGGCATATATCCACACTGCACCCGAATCCGTCTTCAAGGACAGCCTCCCACTCATAGGCAAGCTGTGTCATGAGAAGTTTTCCGTCCTCCACGCGCTCTCTTTCTCCCGCTTTGCCGTCAAGGAGCCTGTCCGTCATATGTGTTATATGATCCGCCTTTTCCTTTACAAGGCCAATATAGTCTTTCATTTCCGTTTCAGAAATGCCGGACTTTGCGCTCATATACTGGGAGTATGCTTCTATGGAAGTGAGCGGCGTCCTTATATCGTGGGAGATGGCTCTTATCATGTCCTCCCGCTCTCTTTTTACCGCTTCTTCCCTGGCCTGAAGCTCTCTCTGAGCTTCTGTCATCCTGTTTATTGTTTCCGCAAGCTCCGTAAGCTCATTATTGCCTTCAATGTCTATGAAGCCTGTCCCGCCTGCACGCAGCTTCTCCACTCCTTCTGTTATTATCCTCACATAGGCCAGCTTCTGTCCCAGAAAAAACAGGAACAGTACAAGGAATACAGTCATAGCGGCAGCCCCGCACAGATTCCTTACCCACATGTTGAACATTCTCATCTGAGCGTCTGCAAGCTCTATGCCTCTGTAATCAAAATATTTCCCAGATATGGACAGGGACATGTGGTACAGAAATCCGAAGAGGAACATCCCTATTATCACTGACACTGCCAGAGACTCCATCACCTCTGATGTGAGCTTTCTCTTTTTAGGAGTTTTATCCTTATCAGTCAATATAGTATCCCTTTCCCCACGCGGTCTTTATATAGCGCGGATTCCTCGAATCGTCTCCCAGCTTCTTTCTTATGTTTTTTATATGGACCATTATTGCCCCGTCGCCTACGGGCTCTTCCTCCCATATGCTTTCATATATGTTGTCTATGGAGTATATCTTTTTTCTGTGGGAGGCAAAAAGCTCCAGTATCCTGAATTCCGTATGAGTGAGTCCTATGACGCGGCCGTCCTTTACAACAGACTGGCTTTTGAGGTCAAGAGTTATATCGTCTATGTCTATATGATCCGCCTCCGCTCTTTCCGCCGAAGCCCACATCATTTTCGGCCCGTAGCTGCCGGCCCTCCTGAGCTGAGCCTTTACCCTCATGAGAAGCTCTATGTTGGAAAACGGCTTAACTATATAGTCGTCGGCCCCTGCAGAAAATCCCATGACCTTGTCCGACTCTCCCGAATAGGCTGTCAGGAAGATTATAGGCGCGTAATACTTTTCCCTTATCTCCGCTGCCGCGGAAAACCCGTCCTTAACAGGCATATTGACATCAAGGATGTAAAGATCGACTGTTTCGTCTGCTAGCTCCGCTGCTTCCCGGCCGTTTTCCGCTGTTATCACATCAAAACCCTCGCCCTTTAAAAGTATGACGAGTATGTCTCTTATGTCCTTCTCATCATCAGCGATGAGTATCCTGCTCTTTTTTTCTTCCATATACCATCATTCCGCCTTTCTGAACACCAGGCTCGAATTCTGCCCTCCGAACCCGAAGGCGTTTGTCATGGCTGTGTTTATAGCGCTTTTCGCGCTTTCTCCCGCCACGAAATTAAGATCAGCCTCAGGCTCCGTAAGGTTCAGCGTAGGCGGGGCCTCGCCTTTCCTTATTGCCTGTATGCACGCTATTGCCTCCGTGATTCCGCCGCCGCCCATCATATGTCCCGTGGCCCCCTTTGTTGAGCTTATGAGGGGGCTCTTTTTCCCAAAAACCCTTTCAATGGCCGCGGCTTCCGCCCTGTCTCCTGTCTTTGTTCCCGTGCCGTGAGCATTTATGTAATCTATCTGCTCCGGAGCCGTTCCCGCTCTTTCCATGGCCCGTTCCATACAGCGAGCCGCCATGCTGCCGTCAGATACGGGATTTATAACGTGATGCGCATCGTTGTTATTGGCCCAGCCGGCAAGCTCCGCATATATGCGCGCGCCCCTCTGCCTCGCGTGATCTTCGCTTTCCAGTATCAGGGCGCCTCCTCCCTCGCCTATGACGAATCCCCTGTGCTCCCTGTCAAACGGCCTGCACGCATGAAGAGGATCATCGTTGTTTCGCGACAGAGTGTGAGCATTGGCAAGCGAGTATATGACAAGGGGACACAGGATGCTTTCAGAACCCACAGCCAGTACGGCATCGGCTTCGCCTGCTCTTATCAGCATTGCCGCCGCCGCTATGGCGTCTCCGCCGGAGGCGCAGGCTGTGGAAAGCGTTGCGCTTGGTCCGCATATGCCGTATGCTATGGCTATCTGAGCCGCCGCTATATTTCCCAATACTCTCGGAACGAACCTGGGACCTACATTTTTGTGGACAGCGTTCGTCAGCACATCCTGCGTCGCGGCTATGGTGGATATGCCCGCCATGGCTGTCCCCATCACTATGCCGGTCCTTTCCGGCGCTGCCGGCAGGCTTTCTCCCAGCGCTTCACTGGCAGCTGCATAGGCGTACTGAGTAAACGGGTCTGTTTCGTTTACCAGCTTTTTCGGCATATATTCTCCAACATGAAAATCCTTTACCTCGGCGGCTATGCGTACAGCCAGATTGCCCGGATCGAACTGAGTGATGGCGCCTACGCCGCACCTTCCTTTTATGAGATTGTTCCAGTACTGCTCCACCCCTATCCCTATGGGCGTAACTGCTCCCATGCCGGTGACCACTACTTTTGCGTCCATTATTTCCTCCCTGCGGCTTTACACAGCAGCCTGCATGTTATATAATAGCAAAATCGGATAAATAATCGTTCTTTTGACAGATATCGGATGATCTTACCTTCTGTCTTGATGATATCATTGGCACAGATACCTGTCAATGAAGAGGTGAAAAGATGAATCTCAACCAGATCAAAAGCTTTATGGCAGTTACTCAGACCCTTAATTTCACACGCGCCGCCAGGCAGAACAACGTTCCCCAGTCTACGATAAGCCGGCAGATAAACGATCTTGAGGATCAGCTTGGAGTAAAGCTTTTTTACAGGACAAAGAGAGATGTAAGACTGACAGAGGAAGGGAGGACATTCCTTCCGTATGCGCAGGAGATGATGGAAGCCGCCAAAAAAGGGGCATATGCCGTAAGGCAGCTCCACGACGGGGCAAAGGGAAGACTCTCCATAGCAACAGTCACCACATCCGACGTCTTTCTGTCGGAATGTCTCAGATCATTCAGTGACAGATATCCGGACATAGTTGTGGATATAGATTACGTTTCATGCGGCGATGCCCTCCTTGATGAAGGTGAAGATCCCTATGATTTTCATTTTCTTTATATGGACATGCTGCCTGACGGCGATGAATTCGATACAATGATCACTCATACGGAGCCGCTTGGCATCGTTGTCCCGGACGAACATCCTCTTGCCGGGCGTACATTCTCGCCATCGCTTCTGCAGCAGGAGAAATTCATCCTGGTTTCTGAAGAGGAAAATCCCATCCTGTATATGGAGGCTATGAATTACTGCAGGATACACCGCTTCACCCCCAATGTGGTGAACCGGTTCAGCGATATCAGAGCCGTTCTTCTCAGTGTAAGCGCAGGGCTCGGCATTTCCATACTGCCTGTTCACCTGCCCTTTGGGAGAGTCGCTGATTTTCTCCGTGTAATACCCATAGAAGATCTGGATGCCTCCATAACATGCGCCGCAGCATGGAAAAAGTCAATGCTGAATCCGGCTGCAGCCCTTTTTTTAAACGTACTAAAAGAGAAAGGATCAGGTGAATAAAGATCCTCCTGATCCTTTTTATTGTTTTTACTGTTTATTTTCTTTTGAGAAGTCCTTCTTTAAGATCGTTTTCCGCCTGCTGCTTAAGCATGTAATGCATCTTCTTCCCAGTGGCTGTAAACGGCAGACTATCCACTATGCGGTACCATCTCGGCCTCTTGTACTTCGAAAGCATTGGGCTCTGCTCGCAGAAGTCTATGAGCTCCTGGACCGTAAGCGACGGATCTTTCGGTATTACATAGGCCGCGACCACCTCACCTCTCACCTTGTCGGGAACAGCGGTCACCATTGAATCGGATACCTTTTCAAAGCCGTTGAGGACCTCCTCTATCTGGGTGGGATATATATTTTCAGCGGAGCATATTATCATATCGTCCTTTCTTCCGTTCACCGTAACATAGCCGTGCTCGTCCCAGAATCCGAGGTCAGCCGTATACATCCATCCCTTATAGTACTTCTTTTCGTTTTCCTCAGGGTTGTTATAATAGCTGTAAGCGCATTTGGCAGGCGATCTCAGTATTATCTCTCCTACAGTTTCATTGTCCTGCTCAACCAGATCGTCAGGCTCAGCCTTTCTGTCCTCGTATATCTTGACTACTCTCACATCATCGTCGATGCAGCTTCCTCCAACGGTCCCTGCAAAATCAGGAAGATCGTAAGGCCTGAGGAAGGCGTTCCAGAACGTCTCCGTTGTACCGTATCCGTTAAAGATGTTAGGTGTGAGCACCTCAAGATATCTCATGCATGCCGCCTTCTCAAGAGGCGCGCCCATGGTTATGAGGCCCTTGAGAGAGCTGAGATCGAAGCGGGATTTTTCCTGAGTCCTTGCCAGCATCTCCAGGGTTGCAGGAGATCCCATGAGAAAATTGATGCTGTAGTCCTGAACGTACTGGAGGGCAGCCTTAGGCGCGAACGCCCTCATCAGCACCACAGCCGCTCCCACATAAAATGTGGCGCATGTTCCTCCGCAGTGGCAGCCTCCCCTGTGGAAAAGCGGAGTCATGTTCATGCATACATCCTTGCAGTTAAGCGGGTAATGCATGATAACGTCATGTGCCGAAAGCACTTCGTTTATATCATTTAAAGGCACGCTTTTCGGGAGCGCCGACGTGCCGCTTGTGCAGAGTCTTATTACTTCATCATATATATGAGGAACGAAATCCATCTCAGGGTTTTCCTCGGACTGTCCGCTTACATAATCCTCGTATGCTATGTGACCTTCAGGCACAGGCACACCTTTGAGATTATCCGCCATAACAGCCTTTTCCGGCTTGTGTCCGGCCATGTCTATGGCCTGAGCCATGGTATCGGCGATCTCAGCCGAATATATGACAACCTTGGGCTTGTTGTGATCTATCAGAAGAGACAGTTCTCCGGCCGCCAGTATGAAGTTTGCCATATTTAGTATGGCTCCGATCTTCCTCGGCCCTATGTATGAAAAACAGAACTCCGGACAGTTCATCAGGACGCTCATTACAACATCGTTCTTGCCGACTCCGTCGCCTCTCAGAGCATGAGCAAGACGGTTGGCTTCCCTGTTGAGCTGATCGTAGTTCCACGTTTTTTCTCTCACAGGATCTATGAGGGCTGTTCTGCCGGAGTAACGGGTGACATTTCTCATGAAGCCGTTGAGCCATGTATAATTGTGCTCAAAGGTATCTATAAACATTCTGTCATCATATGTTCTTTCCATGTTTTTCTCCTTTTTTATCAATATCAGGCATTGTATGATCTCATTTTTGCATTTATTATTAGCAATTATGGATTATATAATAGTATTTATGGATTGTCAATCCGTTTCAGTAAACTTTCCGCTGAAATATTCCGCTGAGATATGTTAAAATAGGCTGTACTTTACAGTACGAAAACGAAAGAGCAAAGGTGTGATACACATGATATACGACTGCATCCTGGCCGGAGCCGGCGCTTCCGGCCTTTTCTTCGCCGCTTCCGCGCCCCGACGCACGAAGGGGATCATACTCGAAAAAACATGCAGGGCCGGCACAAAGCTGCTCATGAGCGGCAGCGGCCAGTGCAACATAACCCACAGCGGTCCCATTAAAGATTTCATACCCAAATACTGCGAAAACGGTCCTGCTGTCAGACGCTGCCTGTACAGGTACAGCAATTCGTCTCTTGTGGACTTTCTCCGTTCAGGCGGCATCGCGACCGTCGCAAGAGACGACGGGAAAATATTTCCTCTTTCTATGGAAGCAGAAGATATACGAAGCTTTCTGATGGAAAGATCCGTCCAGAACGGCTTTACATTTAAGTATGATACGCCTCTTACGGCCATATCATCCGATCCATGCGGCTGGAAGGTGCTTTCCGGAAACAGGAGCTTTCTTACAAAGTCTCTCGTACTGGCTGCAGGAGGATGCTCATATCCGGCCACAGGTTCCGACGGAAATCTTTTTTCCGTCCTTGCCCGCGACCTTGAGCTTGAGATAGTACCGCCGACACCCGCCCTGTGCCCCGTCATACCCGAAGGCTATCCCTACGGAGAGCTTACAGGCATATCCTTTGAGAATGTCAGGATCACGGTCTTTCGCCGCGGCAAAAAAATATCGGAAAACACCGGGGATCTTCTCTTTACCGAAAGCAACCTTTCAGGCCCCGCTGTTCTCGACATATCCCGCAATATAATGCCCGGTGATACCGTCATGATAAATTATCTGTTCCCTGCAGGATTCGAAGAGGTATTTGCCAGACTCAAGTCCGCGGATCACGGATCCAAAAAGGAATTCGCCTCACTTATCCGCGGGACCACGAACCTTCCTGCGCGCTTCTGCCGATCCATAGCACAAAGATACGGCCCGTCTCTTAAGAAAGCAGCCGCCTGCCTTACCGGAGAGACCTTTACCGTAAAAGAGCTTTCAGGGTTTCGGAAGGCCATGGTCACAAGAGGAGGCGTATCTCTTTCGGAAATAGACACCTCATCCATGGGGCTTCGCCGATTCCCGGGCATATTCGTCATTGGAGAGATGTGCGATGTAGACGGCGCTACGGGAGGATATAATCTTCAGTTCGCGTACTCGTCAGCCAGAGCCGCGGCAGAATCCTTGTTTTTTTGCAGCACATGTGCTATGATGTTATAAACGCGATTATAACAGTTCTCTAGGGTTCCGGTACATATCAGTATGCTGGTCCGAGAGAGAGCGGCCCTGATATCCAGGGTGACACGGAGGGATAAAAGCCCGGGAGGAGCGATAACGCATTGCTTTTCCCGGGCTTTATAACGTCATAAGCTTGAATTTTCAAAAAGAGGGACATCATGAAAAAAGAAAATACCGGTCAGAAGGCATGGGCATGCCTAATCGCGGCAGGGCTCATAGAAATAGTATGGGCGTATTTTATGAAGCTTTCATTCGGCTTCACCAGACCTGTTCCGACCGTCATAACAGTATTATTCCTTATAATAAGCTTTTTCCTTCTTGAAAAGGGTATAAGCTTTTTCGGCATAGGCATGTCATACGCTGTATTTACAGGCATAGGCATCGCGGGCACCACGGTTCTCGGTATAATCTTACTTGGAGAAGAGGCCGGTATCCTCAAGATGATATCGCTTCTTGTTCTTATAGTCGGGATCATAGGGCTCAAATTCTGCGAAGGCGAAAAAATACGCGACGGATCTGAAGAAAGGGGCGTGAATGAAAAATGATGTGGATAGTTCTCATACTGGCCTCATTCTGTGAGCTGGGATTCACAGTATGCATGAAGCTTTCCGACGGGTTCAGGAACAAAAAGTTCACTGCCCTGACCATCGTCATGACCGCAGCCAGCATATTCCTTCTTTCAACAGCGACAAAGACCCTGCCACTCGGCATCGCCTACGCTGTATGGACAGGTTTAGGTACTGTTTTCACAGTGCTTTTCGGTATCCTGGTATTTAATGAAAGCCATGACAGGAAAAAAATATTCTTTATATTTCTCGTTGTCGCCGGTGTGATCGGTCTCAGGCTCTGTACGTGATCCACAAGGTGCTGTTCGACGTGAGCCTGATGGCTTCCGCCGCGGCGTTTTCGTTCCTGTTTTTCCATCGCCTTCAGGGGCTTGGCATAGGAACCATAATAGCTGCTCTTATCGTCGGAAGATTCGTCAACATCGCCAACAAAAGACTCCCCCTTGTTCCATATATAAGGCAGCTCACCTGACAGTGCCGCTGCATATTTTTATCATCGCTTCATGAACAGCAGCGGAATCCCTCTCATCAGCCATCGTTATGATAACGTCTCCCGCCTCAAGTCGCGTCCTGCCCTTTGGTATCAGCTCATCGGATCCGCGCTCAACAGCTACAAGAAGGCAGTGATCCGGCCATTTTACGTCCTTTATCTGTTTGCCCGCAGGCTCCGAACCGTGTTGTATGACGTATCTTGTCAGCACCTTCTGTCCATCTGATGCTTCATCCTCGCCATGATCTTTCTCACCGTTTCTTAAAAGCCTCTCAAGAAGGCTCTCGTATATGGGCTTTGATCCCAGAAGAGACGCAACCGTATAGGCTGTTACCGATACTATCGAAAGGGACAGCATCTGGCTCAGAGAGCCTGTCATCTCAAATATAAGCACGATCCCTGTTATGGGCGCCCTCACTATGGCCGCAAAATATCCGGCCATTGCCAGAAGCACGAAATTGTTCACATACATGCTGTCAAGTCCGAAATACTGCACTCCTGTCATTGCAAATGCACCGCCTATGAAGCCTCCCAGCACCAGCAGAGGAAAAAATATGACTCCCGGAGCGCCCGATCCGAAGCATACGGCGGAAAAAACGAATCGCCCCGCCAGTATCAGGAGTATTATGCCCAAGGTCATCCCCGGCCCCGTAAGCTCCTCTATGAGCCTCTCTCCGCTTCCCAGAAGCTGCGGACACGTGAACCCCAGCGCTCCCGAAATCATAAACGGCACCAGTATCCTTGAGAATGTACCCGGAAGCTTCACTTTTTTGTACAGCGCCTGCACCTTCAGCGTGAACCAGTTGTAAAATGCTCCGGCAAGTCCCAGTATAAGCCCCAGTATCACTATCATCCAGTAATAAGCGGTAGGAAGCGGATATATTATATCGAACCTGAACACCGAATCTGTCCCCAGAATAAGAGAACAGAGAAAATCCGCTGTTATCGATGCAGTGGTCACGGAAAGAAGGACCGAAACGGAAAAATTCTTGTGTATCTCTTCAAGAGAAAACATGACTCCCGCCAGCGGCGCATGGAAGGCCGCCGCAAGGCCCGCGCTGGCTCCGCATGTAAGCAGGAATTTTTCCTCTGTTTTTCCTCTGTCCAGCTTTCTCGATATGCCCTTTCCCGTCATGGCTCCAAGCTGTATAGACGGGCCCTCCCGTCCGAGCGCAAGCCCTCCAAGCATACAGAAAAATCCGCCGGTGAATTTGGCGATCACCACCTTCCACCATACCGGGTCCAGCTTCCCTCCTATCTCGCCTTCAAGCTGGGGTATACCGCTTCCCGATATCATCGGCTCCCAGTCCACAAGTCTTGCCGTCACAAAGGCAATGGCAGCCAGGACCGCAAACCATCCTGCGGTCAGAGCCGCTGAAGTTTCCGCAAATTCAAGTATATATCTGAGCCATATGTCAGCGTACCCAAGAGCTGTCCTGTAGAGCAGCACGACTATACCGGCAGCCGCTCCCACCAGTATGCCCTCCGCTATCAATATTGTCTGAAATCGCTGAGCCCGTTTTATGGTGCTCTCCACGTCCTTTTTCATCTGATATTCCCCCGTCTACGCTCTATATGATACCACAATATTGATATGGGTCAAAAAATGTTTTAAAATAACAGTACCTGTGAAAAGGAGGCAGGAAATAATGGAAAAACTGACTCTTGAAAAATTCGAAGAAGCTTCAGCCCTCGTTAAAAACGTTACGCTGCCTACGAAGCTTGAATACAGCGAAAGTCTCAGTAACAGGACCGGAGGCCGCATATATCTGAAGCCTGAAAATCTGCAGTATACCGGCGCATACAAGGTCCGGGGAGCCTACTATAAAATAGCGACTCTCACCGACGAGCAGCGGGAAAAGGGACTAATAACGGCATCCGCAGGCAATCACGCCCAGGGCGTGGCCTATGCGGCCAAAAAATTCGGCTGCAAAGCCACCATCGTCATGCCTACAGTGACTCCACTCATTAAGGTGAACCGCACAAAGGGTTACGGAGCCGAGGCCATACTTTACGGCGATGTGTACGATGATTCCTACGAATACGCCGTCAAACTGGCCGAAGAAAAGGGCTTCACATTTATACATCCCTTTGACGATCTTGCCGTAGCCACAGGACAGGGCACCATAGCAATGGAAATAGTGCAGGAGCTTCCCACTGTTGATTATATACTTGTCCCCGTGGGAGGAGGCGGCCTCATAACCGGCATCTCGACACTGGCCAGAATGCTGAACCCTAAGATAAAGGTTATCGGGGTGGAGCCAAAAAACGCCGCCAGCATGACTGCTGCTCTTGAAAACGACTCTCCAATGACACTGGCTTCGGCCAACACCATCGCCGACGGTACTGCGGTCAAGCGGGTGGGCGAAAAGATATTCCCATACTGCAGTGAAAACATATACAGGATGCTTACCGTTGAAGACAGTCAGCTTATAAACGCGTTCCTCGACATGGTAGAAAACCACAAAATGATAGTCGAAAATTCCGGGCTTCTTCCGGTAGCTGCTCTCGATCAGCTCGATCTTGAGGGCAAAAAGGCTGTGCTCGTCCTGAGCGGCGGAAACATGGATGTCATAACCATGGCCTCCGTAGTTCAGCACGGGCTCATACAGAAA
>CAWVKQ010000088.1:0-2907 GCA_963929955.1 Bacillota bacterium | reverse complement strand
GCTCAGCTTTTCAGGATCCATTACCATAACCGCATCGTAGAGGCCGCTGGCGCTTCCGAAGTGATGGAATATACCAAGCATAACAGCACCCGCTGAAACGGTCATTACCGTGAACTGGATCAGGTCTGTTACGGCAAGACCCCACATACCAGCCATAGCGGTATAAATTATCATCGCTATTCCTGTTACTATCATTGTGATCATGATAGGAACGCCGGAAACCATATGGAGTACCTCGCCTACGGCGAATGTCAGAGCGCAGCAGTACAGGATGGAAGCCATCGGTACGATACTTGCCAGTACGCCTGCCGGCTTGTTATAAAAGTATCTGATAAGGTCAGGAAGTGTTACTACGTAATCAGGAATCTTGTCTCTCGTCATAGGTCCTATCCACAGGGCGAGAGGAAGTCTCAGCACTCCTGAAGGGATAACGTAGAACATTATGATAGATACGCCTACGGTGGCACCCAGCTCACCGAGACCTACTATCGTCCAGGAGTCGTACCAGCCAGCGGCTGCTACACCTACCAGTACCGGGATCGTAAGTCTTCTCGATGCTACGAAGAAGCTCTTGAAGTTCTTGCTGGCCTTTCTGTGCATTACGAATCCGACACTCATTACTCCGACGAAGTATAATACCAGGACTGTCCAGTCCCATACTCCCCATAATTGCGTGAAATCAATCATTTAATAAGTACCTCCTAAGTATTGAGTCTGACTCTAAGTCCGCTTATATGTTCGTTCTTGGCAGCGAAGTTATCTCTGTACGCGAATTTCACATACTCCTTGCCGCGGCAATCCAGCTTAAGCTCCCAGGCCTCACGATAAAATTTCACCTTCTTAGCCAGAGTTATCTCCGGCATGGCGTGGAACACCTTTCTGAGATACTGCCACTTAACGTTCTCAAGCGCTGTCTCCACAGCTTCGCGTTCAGTGCAGTTTGCTTTCACAAACCTTCCCTTGAGGTCCTCGGTCTTCTTCTCCTTAAGCTTCAGATCGTCGTAGAGGTCAAAATGGAAAGAATGAACCTCATTCATATCAAAGACGACCCCTATCTGCCCTTCCCTGTCAAACATCCCGGTCTTGCCAAGCTCTCTGTTCTTCGTGCTCCTCATAAGTCTGTAATCGAACACAAGGAACAGATAAGGAACCAACACCTTCTCCTTTGACACCACTTGATATTTTACAGGACAGAACAGCCCGAACAATTTAGGATGAATCTGTTTCATTTTGAATTCAACGGCTTCTTCATCGCTAAAAACATTAGGTGTAGTAAAAGTAATCTGTTTTGAGTCCAGCTTTTTCGGGCTTGAAACTTTAGGGCTTAAAGGTTTTCTTAATGCTTCCATTTTCTCACTCCTAAACAACTGATAACTATCTCCGCCATACCAATACAAGCTCCCCCTTTTAGTTTTCCGGAAATCAATTACAGTAAATTGCAAATCCCATGCCGAAACATGCCCCCTGACGGCATATTTCCGCTCTTCCTTTGCAATTCCTACGTTTTCTCAATATTTATTCGAACTGAAATTTTGCAAAATTTGTAAATTCAGAAAATTTCTATGCTCTGTCGCATAAGCTTAATGCAACTAAACATTACTACATGTTATACGCTTTATTGTAGAGATTTATGAAATCCACCTTCTCCATCTTCCTTGCATTGCTCGGAAGCGACACGTTTTTCATGCACAGATCAGCCAGATCTCCAAACTTCTTCTCGTCAACATATCCCAGCTCCTTAAGCTTCGGTATCCCCAGTTCCTTTGCTACGGAGCTGAGCCATCTGGCCCCGTCGACCGCTATCTCCCTGTCGCTCTTACCGACCATGCTGATGCCCAGAGCTTCCGCAACGTCTCTGTGTCTTGCCACATCCGCTTCTATATTGTATTCAAACACTATAGGCAGGAATATGGAATTGGCCACTCCGTGAGGCGTATCGTACATGCCTCCCAGAGCCTCGGCCATACAGTGAACGCCCGCTATATCGGAAAATCCGAAGGCTATGCCTGCCATCAGGCTGCCCGCCATCATGTTCAGACAGCTCTCTTCGCTTCTCATATGCACGAACTCCGTTATATTCTTCGCTATGTATCTTATGGCCTGTAGAGCCATGCCGTCTGTTATCGGATTTGACAGGGTGCATGTATAGGCTTCTATGGCATGGGTGAGGGCATCCATTCCCGTAGCAGCAGCAACTGATGTAGGAAGGCCTTTGAGAACTTCCGGATCGTTTATGGCGACCACAGGTCTTATCTTATCGTCAAATATGCTGCTTTTTCTTCCCTCAGCCTCTATGGTCAGCACTGCGAAAGATGTCACCTCACTTCCTGTTCCCGCCGTGGTAGGCACGCAGATGAGAGGAACGGGATCGTTTTTAACCTTATT
Organism: Bacillota bacterium; assembly: GCA_963929955.1. Classification (GTDB taxonomy): domain Bacteria; phylum Bacillota; class Clostridia; order Peptostreptococcales; family Anaerovoracaceae; genus Lentihominibacter. The sequence continues at coordinate 522 of CAWVKQ010000088.1, read as the reverse complement.
AGGCTTCATTATGCTCTTTATGTCCCCTTCGTTCGTCATCATTGCCGCTACGGCCTTCGCCAGATCCATGCTGCTGCCGCCTCCGCAGGCTACTACCGAATCCACGCCTTCGTTTCTGGCAAACTCTCCGGCCGCCTGGGCGTCAACGTCTCTCGGGTTTTCTCTCACTTTATCGTAAACTATATAATCTATATTGCTGTTGTAAAGGCTGTCCTTTATAGCCTTCACTATATCCGTCTTTGCTAGACCCTTGTCTGTTATTATGACAGTCTTCTTAAGACCCAGCTCCTTTGCTATCTCTCCTGTCTGATTTATCTTGCCTTCACCGAACTCTATTCTTGTGGACAGGTTCATAATGAAATTTCTGAGCATGGTTTATCCTCCTAATGATTCTTTCTTTCTTCAAGCTTATTTACTATCTCCCCGTGGTATTTCTCCGAAATCGGATACTTTATAACGACAACGGCTGCCGCCAGGAACAATACCCCCGGTATAAATGTAAGGCATATCTGGATACCTGTC
>CAWVKQ010000087.1:0-6497 GCA_963929955.1 Bacillota bacterium | reverse complement strand
CTCCTGCGCATATTTTATAAAAAAAGGTGCCGCCTGCCGGCCGCACCTTCAAGAGCATCTTTTCTCCTCTGTTGATCGGGCCTATTTAAGCTTCAGGCCGTCCTTAAAGGCATTTCCAACCTTCTCGCCGAGGACATGGTATGCATCGTTGGCTGAATCGAAGGAGATAGGTCTGAATTTGGAAAGATCCGGCTTCCCGTTCTCTCCCAGAACTCTTTCATCAACGGCAACGTTGATGATCTTCCCCACGATATTGCCGTCTTCATTTGTCTTTATATACTGACAGTCCATTACAACAGGCAGCTCGTCTATTACAGGCGCATCGACAAATTCGCTCTTTGTAACATGAAATCCGGCCTTTTCCAGCTTGCCGGGCTCACTGTTGCCTGAAACTATGCCTACATAGTCGGAAGCAACCACATTGTCGGCGTCGGCAAAGCTCAGAGTAAAGGCACCCCTTGCCTTGATATTGGCTGTTGTCTTATGTGTCTCTGCAAGGCACAGAACAACTCTGTCTTCTTCGTATATGCCTCCCCATGCCGCATTCATGGCATTGGCTGTACCGTCTTCGTTGTATGTGCCAATGATGAGCACAGGCAGCGGATAGATCCATGGCTTGACTCCAAAATTCTTTCTCATCGTTCATCACTCCTTATATGATCTGTTTTGTCGTGTTACTTTATTTTACCACGGCGTTTTCACTCGTTCAAGATGTCCGAAAGTACCAAGATCCGAAATACCGCAGGTCATCGAGCCCGGTCTTTGGCTTTTAAAGCAAAGGTATATTCCCCAAAGATATGACGCCTCTGTGATTCTCAGGGTCCCCCTCTGTGAGTATTGCCGCTTCGGCCACTATCTCGGCCCCGGCTTCCTCGGCCAGCTTTCTTATGGCTTTTATGGATTCTCCCGTTGAGATCACGTCATCCACGAGGATCACCTTTTTACCTTTTATCATCTCCGCATCCGCTCCGTCAAGGCAAAGGGTCTGGTCTCCCGCTGTGGTTATGGAAGATACCCGGACCTTGAAAGGATGCTGCATGTAATTCTTGATGCTTTTTCTTGCCACTATGTATTTTTTGAATCCCATTATCCTGGCCAGCTCATGGGTAAGGGATATCCCCTTGGCCTCCGCAGTCATGAGAAAATCCGTCTCGGGAAGCTTTTCCTTAAGAGCTTCGGCCGCAGCCACCACAACCTCGCAGTCTCCCAGTATGACGAAGGAGGCGATGCTCAGATCGTCGCTTATCTTTACTACAGGCAGCTCTCTGTGGACTCCGTTTATATCCACAGGGTATGTTTTCGCGTTCATTTTATACCGACCTCCGATGTTAAAACAGCCCGAAGCTTGTCATGAGCACCTTTACCGCTATACCTGCCACCAGGCCGAAGAAAGGATCCACGACTGCGGTAACGCCTACAGCGGCGCAGGCGGCGAACATTATAACAGGGTCTGCCGATGAGAACGCTATACCTGCATTATCAGGTATCGTCACCAGTATCCCCAGTACGAAAAGCGTACCGGAAATGGCCTGAACGGGAACTACCTTTGCAAGCTTTGTGATAAGTCCGCTGAGTATTATTACAGCCATGAACGCCATGAGCAGTATCCCGGAAAGAACAGGATGATCAGCCGCAGCGGTAGCTGATATTATAACCGAAACCGGCGCTCCTCCGAAGAGAGATGATATCATGTCTGCAACTCCGGAATAAATGGAAATATGGTCAGCATTCGCAGCCATGCCTGCTATATCTCCGGTTATGCCGCCGTAAGCTATGTTGCCTCCTATTGTGAGGCATATGACGCTGAGGGCTCCTCTTATAACGTTGAAATTTACTATCGGCTTCATAAGCTTCAGCTTGCGGGACTCCTTTTCGGTGTTTTCGTCTCCGACGCTGATCTCTATCTTCAGTACCTTTGCAGCGATGGACGTCACTATTACTCCGCACACTATTGTCCATACCAGATCCTGAGTAATGCCGTATACAGCTATGGCTACTACCATTGAAACCGCGCCAAGCCTTTTTTCCTCCTTTACAAGATCAAAGGCCACCTTTCCGAGGAATATCCCCACTCCTACCATCATGGCGGAGACTATCTCCTCGCCGGCAAAATCCATGACTGCGTTCAAAAGTCCCAAAGCTCCAAGTACAGTCATCACCACGCCGCCGAAAAATATGATGGAAGCTCTTTCTCTTATGTTTCGTCCCATGCTTCCGCCGAGGGTTATGGTCTCAGCCTGAAATGAGATGGGAACCGCTGAGTTGAAGGCAAGGCAGCCTCCTATACCTACCATATACGCAAAGGCGCACGGTATCATGGCAAACCCGAAGGACATTGCCAGTATTGCCTGCGTCGTCGCATCGAGACATCCGCCAAGGGCTGCCAGTATATCATTTAAGCTCATTTTTTATCCTCCTGCCGATCTTTGCTATTTTACTATCACATCAACGAATTTTCCTGCCAGTACATCTACAAGCCCTCTGTTGGAAAGGCCTCCGTCAGGTATGACCACAAGGGTAAGAAGAAGGCTGAGGGTAAACACCGGATCCGTAAGGGTCCCGCCCATTTTTTTGTACTGTCTGTTGAAGTCCTCAAAATCCTTCTCAAGATCCTCAAAGGATTTTTCCGTCATTATGCCGAATATCGGAAGCTCTATGGCCGCCGTCTTCTTTCCTCCCGATGTGAGGACCACTCCTCCCTGCATTTCCGCGACAGCATTCACTGCAGCGCATATGTCTTCATCATTTGTACCCACTGCCACGATGTTCTGGCTATCCTGTCCTATGGAACCGGCTATGGCGCCCTCCTGCAGCCCGTAGCCTCTTATGAGCCCTGTGTTATGGCCCTTTCCTCTGCCGAATCTCTCAAGGACTACGCCTTTGAGTATATCTCTCGTTACGTCCGGGATCACTCTGCCATCTTCAACTTTCGCATCCATTATATCTATGGTAGTTGCCAGAGAAAGATCCTCTGCAGTCAGCACTCTGACCTTTGCCTCTTTTCCTCCGCATTCCAGCGCTATGTCCTCAGGTCTGAGCTGCTCCAGCTTTACGGAATTGAGCGCCTTTGCCGGATAATCGAATCGAGGAAGCCTGTACGGTCTTTTTATCTCGCTTCCGTTGAGCCATACTCTGCTTGTCCTGAAATCCCTGAGGTCGTCCACAAGCACCATGTCCGCTTCGTATCCTGGAGCTATGGCTCCTACGCGATGATCTATCCTGTAGGCTCTCGCCGTGTTTATGGTGCCCATCTGAACAGCTTCCAGAGGATCCACGCCCTCTGATACTATCTGCTTGAGGACATAGTTCATATGGCCTTTATGTACTATGTCGCTGACATTTATGCATCCGTCTGTCGCCAGCAGCAGCCTCGATGTGTCAGGCAGTCTTTTCACCAGTTCGCCTGCGTTCACAGGATCCTCAAGCGAGCCTCTCCTGAGGATTATATGCACTCCCATGCTGTATTTTTCAAAGGCCTCGTCTACGGAAACAGATTCGTGATCTGTCCTTATAGGACCTGTGCCGAAATATGCCATTGCGTCTTTTCCAAGCACGCATGGAGCATGTCCGTCGAAAAGCATTTCCTCTTCTCTTCCGTAGGCAATCATCTTCATCATTTCCGGTTCCTTGCCGAGAACACGTCCAAAATCCATGGTCTCTGCGATCCCCTTTATCTGAGGGTTCTTCCTGCTTTCCCTAAGAGAATCAAACGTCACCTCAAATCCCGCATCTTCGAATACAGGAGCCGAAGGGACGCACGGCGGAGTATTGAGCACGACTTTAAGCGGCGTGCTTTCAAAATCCTCTGCCAGTATGGACAGACCCTCGTTACCCATTACGTTGACAGTGTCATGCGGATCCATAACCACTGTGGTAGTTCCCCATGGCAGCACTCCCTCAGCATATGACGAAGGTGATACATATGCCATTTCCACATGAGTATGCGCATCGATCAGACCCGGGATAAGGTACTTGCCTTGCGCATCCGTTTCCTCAGCAGCGGGAATATCTTCACCGGGCTGATAGATCCCTGCTATACACCCTCCGACGATCGCTACATCTTTCAGTTCAACATTTCGCAAAAATACATTAACTACATTGGCGTTGCGTATCACAAGATCCGCAGGAGCCTCGCCCCTTGCCACGTCAATGCGTCTTGCCACCTCGGCAGCCGCTTCCTTAACTGACATCCTTTCCTCCTTTAGCAACTGTTTTATGATTTGTTTAATCTTTGTCAAACATAATAAATAATATCACTTTAAAGATACAATTGCCATATGGAATCGACATTTTTTCACATATATTTTTAAATATATTTAAAATTTAAAACGGCTTTCCGGAAGGCGGTAAAAAAGCCCGTACTCTGAGGATCCTCCCGGATCGATCCCCAAAAGCCGGACTTTTTTCTGTGTTCTGAATAAAAAGGGCTTTCAAATCATCATGTATCTTTTAAGTATGCTGACAGGCCCTGTGCTTGCCGCCGCGACCAGCAGCTTCACCGTCATATCATCATCGCGCCTTGCCGAATACCTGGCCAGCACGCTTACAACTCCTGAGAAGTGATATTCGACCGCGACCCGTATCTCGAAAAGCTCTTCTTCGGATATTTTCGAAACATCGAAAAAGGCCCCGGACTCTATTATCTCCACTATCTTATCAACGTACTTTGACCTGTTTTTTATTATCAGCAGGAACGGTATGCCCTCGTTTTCACGGGCAATTTCCACTATCTCCAGTATTATTTCTTCAAAATCCAGATCCTTTCTCTCTGCGATGATCTCTTTGAATTTTTTCTGCAAAGCCTCTATCGTCTCATCCTCTATCTTCTCTCTCAGGTCAAAAACATCTGTATAATGATCATAGAATGTCGATCTGTTTATACAGGCTCTTTCGCAAATATCCTTTACTGTTATCCTGGAAATATCCTTTTCCCTGTACATGCGGATAAAGGTGTTTTTTATAAGCTCTCTCGTTCTTGAGCGCTTTGCGCTATATACCATAATGCTCCTCCATTATTTTTCCGATTTTTCTTTTCTTTTAAAAACGGACAGGTACATTAGAGCAGCCCCTGCTGCTCCCATTCCGGCAGCTATGGCTGTTTCTCTGTTCAGCCAGCTGCCGCCAAGGAAGAACATCTCCCTGAATCCCTCTCCCATGAGCCTTACAGGCGCCCACGGATATATGAATGTCTGCCAGAATCCCGGGAGAGCTTCATATGGTATGTATATGGTGCCTATGCTGATAAACATCGCCAAAGCCGCCAGTACAAGTCCTCCAAATCCTATCCATCTCATTATCCCCAAAATCAGCAGCATAAATCCCAGTATGACAACTATAAGATAGCAGAATGTACCGCCCAGCTCAATATCAAAGCCCATCACGAATCTCAGAGAAAGCGCTGCCGCTGCAGCAGCGACAACGGAGGCGAAGATCCCAAAGACAAGCTGGAAATTTATCTCGCGTTTTTTCATCGCTGCCTCCTGATCAGCTCTCCTTATTCCGTATATGTAAAGCATCACTGTTGAGACCAGCATACTCATCCATGCGATCATGCCTGCCAGAGCATGTCCGTTTACCGCCATCAGCCCTGATCCCATATTATCCGTCGGATTTATATACTCTATATCGCAGCTTACCGGAGCTGTGCTTCCGGGTGAAAAAGCTCTGCTTATCTGCTCTGTCATATCTGCCGTCAACGCCTCCGTCACTGTTCCCAGAAGACCATAGCTCCCCTGGTTTATGTAGATCCGGATCTCAGCAGCCTCCCGGGCGCCGCTCTTCAGCGCCATCTGCTTCATGGAAAAATCCTCCGGTATAACCATGACTGCACAGAATTTTCCTTTCTCTGCTTCTTCAATAGCTTTCTGTTTATCGCTTATACGCGATATATCCATCGTGCTGCTCTTTTCACCCACCTCTTTGATATTCATTACCAGCGCCTCGCCCATATTGATGCTTTGGCCCCGAGCAGCGCTCACGCCCCTGTCCTCCGAAACTACAGCCACGGGCACATCCTTTGCCTCCATATGCACCATGGGATAAAGCCCGATACCAAGCGCGAAAGCGACGATCACCGGCGCTGCGATCGCCATGGCAAGAAACCTCCTGCGATCAATATTATCAAACATCTGCTCCTCCTCCTTTTTGTTTTATTATAGGCAGAGGCCGGAAAAGGCTTCAACCATCAATATCCTGCGCCGTGTCGGATATTGGCGGTGCGGCGCGTATATCTTAAGCTGCCGCTCCTTTAGCTATCTCCTGTTTATCTGCTCGGTTATGTGATCGACCCGCTTCATGCTCGGTTTGCATATGATGAGCGACAGGCACATGAACACGATCAGGAAGATGCACAGATGCGCGCAATCTCCTAAAAGCGTCGACAGATTTCCCACGCTTAAGGCTTCTCTTATCCCGTCTATGCTGTATGTCATAGGCAGGAAGCGACTGATCTTCGAGAAGAACCCCGGCATGAGATCTACAGGGAAGCTGCCGCCGCA